>MSXT01000042.1 GCA_002083595.1 Proteobacteria bacterium ST_bin16
ATACTCCCTTAGCAGGGGAGCGCCTTCGACCACTCGGCCATCTCTCCGTTAATGACTACACTATGATGATTTTCCCGAAAATCAGCATTATCGATTGCTTAAAGCGCTTGTTCAAGATCGAATGCTTTATGTAGAACCCTGACAGCCAGTTCCATATACTTTTCATCGACAACCACGGATACTTTGATTTCGGAAGTGGCGATCATCTGTATGTTAATACCTTCTTCCGCCAAAACCCGGAACATCTTGCTGGCGATACCTGCGTGTGAACGCATGCCAACACCGACCACCGATACTTTTGCGATTCTATCACCTCCGAGCACATCACGCGCACCAATATGCGGTTGGATTTTTTCTCGCAGGATGTTCATGGTGTTTTTAAATTCATTACGGTGAACTGTAAATGAAAAGTCCGTCAAACCGTCATGACCGACGTTTTGAATAATCATATCGACATCGATATTGGCGTCGGCCACGGGTCCGAGAATCTGATAAGCGATGCCGGGATGATCGGGAACGCCCAATACGGTAATTTTCGCTTCATCTCGATTGAATGCGATACCTGAAATGACAGCTTGTTCCATATTCTCATCTTCCTCAAAAGTAATCAGCGTGCCTTGGCCTTCTTCCTCAAAGCTGGATAATACTCTCAGCTTAACTTTATATTTTCCTGCAAATTCAACCGATCTTAATTGCAGTACCTTTGAGCCAAGACTTGCCATTTCCAGCATTTCTTCAAAGGTGATCGTGTTCAGTCTTCTGGCTTCCGCAACGACGCGAGGATCCGTCGTATAAATTCCGTCCACATCCGTGTAGATTTGGCATTCGTCGGCTTTCAAGGCAGCTGCTAATGCAACTCCGGTGGTGTCCGATCCACCGCGGCCCAGCGTGGTGATGCTTCCTTTTTCGTCCGCGCCCTGAAATCCGGCTACCACGACGACATACCCGGCATCCAGATCGGCGCGGATTTTTGCTTCGTCGATACTCAAGATACGGGCTTTGGTGTGCGTACTATCGGTCAGAATCTTAACTTGCGGCCCGGTATAGCTTTTTGCCTTAACGTTAAGTTCCATCAATGCCATCGCCAATAGGGCGATCGAAACCTGTTCACCGGTAGAAATCATAACGTCCAATTCACGAGGACTGGGGTTTTCCTGTACTTCATGGGCTAACGCAATCAGCCGGTTGGTTTCGCCGCTCATGGCCGAAACGACAACGACAATTTGGTGTCCTTGCGAGTGAAATTTCGCGACCCGGCGCGCAACGTTCTTTATTCGCTCGGTACTACCGACTGAGGTACCGCCATATTTTTGTACGTAAAA
The DNA here is from genome assembly GCA_002083595.1 of Proteobacteria bacterium ST_bin16. Classification (GTDB taxonomy): domain Bacteria; phylum Pseudomonadota; class Gammaproteobacteria; order Burkholderiales; family Nitrosomonadaceae; genus Nitrosomonas. Next base: position 1,323 of record MSXT01000042.1, read on the forward strand.
AGCCACGAATTAATAATCCGCTAAATTTCAGAATTGGAAAACCGCGTAATTCTACACATTTCACTGCTAGAAAACCAGATTGCGCTGCTTTTAAAAAAGGCAGCGGATTGTTTTTCCATCCTGCCGTGCGGATGCGTGCAGCAATGAGTATTTATTTGTACTTCAGGTTTATTCAAGATTGATCTACTGTTGGATAACCCTTCCAGAATATTTCTTGCGGGATGCTACTCTGGAAGGATATAAATGAAGTAACTGAAATACTTAACTATGATCTGGGTTTGTTTGCTGGATTGCGAAGGAGAACCCATTTCAATAGCTTTGAGAATACTGAAATGATGAATCAATGCAGTCTTACTCAGTGGCCGGGATTTTAAATGAAAACGGTAATTTGTCAAGACTGACCTGCGTTCCGTAAGCATCGTTACCGTCTTATAAAGCAGAGTTACCGCGCAGTTTTCTTAATAGAACGGCTTGCAGTTCGCTGTTCACCCAAACTTTTTGAGGTATTGCCCAGAGTTTGCCGTGCGCGAAGTCCTTACATTGCAGCGCATTTTCTTCCGGCATGAGGACAATATCAGCATCCGCGAAATGAATGTCTTCCGTTTTAAAGTGATGATTTTCTGGATGCGAATGCAATTCGGCGTTGATACCTGTTTTTTGCATAAGCTCATAAAGCCAGTGGACATTGTCGGCGTCGGTAACAATCCGGATTGATGCATTTCCGAAATCGGTAATGGTTTTGCGCTGTTGCGGATCGAGCACAAGATAAGCGGTTTCGTTTACTAGCTTCATATTGTAGATTTTATTCTGCTGATTCGGATCAACATAATGATTCTGCAAGTTATTGGCTACAAGAATGCTGGATTTTCCCAGATCTTTCAGGACACTGCGTAAAGGGCCGGCAGGCAGCAACATCCCGTTGCCGAAGCTCTGCTCGTTAAAATCAACGGCAATGACTTCAATATCGCGTTCCAGGCGATGATATTGCAAGCCATCATTACTGATGATGACGTTGCATTCGGGATGCGCGGTGAGCAGCGCTTGTGCGGCGGCAATCCGATCGTTGCCCATCCAGACCGGGCAAGATTTTCCATGTAACTGCGCTAATAAAAATGCTTTTCCTCCGCTATGCTGCGGGCTATTGGCGGTTGTGACTGCTGCCGGCGGCCCGGCATTATCCGAGTTACCTTGTGTGACGATTCCAGGGTGAAAGCCATGCGCCAGTAATAAATCGACGAGCCAAAGCAGCAGCGGTGTTTTTCCGCCATCGTCAATACTGATGCTGTCGACAATGATCACGGGAACCGGCAGTTTGACCGATGGAAAAATATCCAACCAGTAGCATAATTTTTTCCCGGCCAGGAAAAAACGGTACAGAACACTCAAGGGCCACAAAACAAAGTGTAACGGGGTGACGCGATGCCAATACAGCGCCGATAATTTCATATTTTGCATTCCGGTGAGGTATGAATTACGGTAAGCATAGTACATGCGATTCCAATCGTTATCCATCATGCGATTGGGCGGATAAAAATTTTTACCTGACCTATATCCAGCCTCTAAGAATTGTGTGAATATTCGTCATCATAAATTTCATTTTTTGTTTCGGTTTGCGCAGCAATAATGTAATCCATGCGTGTCTGACACTTAATTTACAAGAGCAAAAGAACCATGAATATATCGGTAAAACGGCTGCTTGTTCCCACACTGTCGGGAGATGGCCAATCTAAAAAGCCGCATCACATTGCGTACACCGATTGGGGGGATCCGCGCAATCCGCATGTGGTCGTTTGTGTGCACGGCTTGTCGCGTAACTGTCGTGATTTCGATTATCTTGCGCAGGCACTGCAAGCGGATTGCCGGGTGATCAGCGTCGATGTGGTGGGACGTGGCCAAAGTGATTGGCTTGAGCATGCGCATGATTACGATTATTACCCGTTATATCTATCCGATGCGATGACGCTGATAGCGCATATCCAATCGCAGTATCAAGAGAAAATCACCTTGGATTGGGTCGGTATTTCCATGGGCGGGCTGATCGGCATGATTCTGGCGATACAACCGAACCAGCCGGTTACGATTCATAAATTGATCTTGAGCGATATCGGTCCGTTGATTCCTGCCGTTGCGTTGAAAAGGATTGCCGATTATGTCGGTAAAGATCCGCGTTTCAATAGTTTTGAAGAATTCAAGCAGTACGTGCAAGTGATCTCAGCGTCGTTTGGACCTCTGACCGAAGAGCAGTGGAAGCATATGGCGATTCATAGTGTCCGCGAGTATCCGGACGGTACTTACGGCTTTCGCTATGACCCGAGGATTGCCGTCAGTTTCAAAGAACATAAAATCACCGATATCGATTTGTGGGCGCAATGGGATCAGTTGGCGGTGCCAACGTTGGTGCTGCGCGGCGTTGAATCGGACATTTTATCGGCTGAAACGGCGGCGCAAATGCAGTTGCGCGGCGCAAAAGCCCAAATCGTCGAGTTACCCGGCATCGGCCATGCGCCGATGCTAATGGATGACCATCAGATAAAAATCGTACGGGATTTCATTTTGAAATAGCGTGCTGTTATGACAGTTCAATGATTTCCAATAAGGCCGGAGATCATTGAACTGAATTTCTTTACCGCCGCATTTTTTGCGGCACTTTCCCGGAACGAAAGAAAACATCCATCGTGCCGGATTCCTCGCCATCTTCAATTTCTGTTTGCACATCAATCGCATTTGCTTGAATCGAATTGTTTAATGTCTATTTCCCCTTAAGAAATTTTGTTTTTGCTCATTAATAAGCACTCCGAGGAATAGATGAATCAACGCTGTGACAAATTGCCGCGCGGCAATTTGTCACATTCCCAACACCGTTTGTTTAATTTAAATTCCGCCAGAATTAATTGCTACGAAGGGTATGAAAGGACATGCGCGCGCAAAGCACTGCCAATCTAGTTTGACTGACCAGAAGAACTACCCAGTCCGGCGATCGATTGCATTGAAGCCGATCAGTCGCTACCTGCTTGCCAAAAGACGCCATCAACCGGCCATGAAATCATAATAACTAAAGGAGACAAGGAATTATGTTGACGATACACGCTAAATTGGTTGAAGCCATGATTACTCAAGCACTGAATGATCATCCGGTGGAAACCTGTGGCATCATCGCCGGTCCTGTGGGATCCAATTGGCCGCTGCGTCTGATTCCTATGCGTAATGCCGCGCAATCGGACAATTTCTTTATGTTTGACCCGCAACAGCAATTGCAAGTCTGGAAAGAAATGAGCGCGCGTTGCGAGGAACCGGTCGTTATTTACCACTCCCACACCAGCAGCCCAGCTTATCCGAGACGCAGCGACGTCGAGTTGGCTACCGAGCCGCAGGCGCATTACGTCATCATTCCTACCCAGCATCTCTATCAAGAGGAGATCCGCAGTTTTCGCATTGCCGATCAAATGGTGATTGAGGAAAGGGTGCGGATCGTGCGGCAATATCAACCCGAGCTCGAATTACAAATGGTTGCTTAAGTGCGGATCGATCCTGACAACGTAATACGCGTTTTCCTATCGCTGAAAATATTCAAGCAGGTGCAGAAATGCCAATCACGGTAATTATTCCAACGCTATTAAGACCCTTGACGAATCAGCAAAAGCATATCGCGATCGAAGGCGTTAAGGTTTCCGAAGTCATTGAGCGGATGGAGCAGCAGTATCCGGGTATCAGAGCGAAATTGATTTTCGACGGCAGCGCGTATCGTTTCATCAATATCTATGTCAACGATAACGACATCCGCTTGCATGACGGCTTGGCAACCAACCTGCAGGATGGCGATATCGTGACCATCTTGCCTGCACTGACGGCAGGCTAAAAGAATTTCTCGCGGCATATGCCATGCACTTAACCGGAATATTTGCAGCACTTTTGCCATGACATTGCCTTTTAGAGAAAGATTTATGTCTGTACCTCATAACGAGGCTGATCCATTGCTTAGTTCCAAAGAAATGATTGAGGCGCTGGAATTGATGTTTCGCCGCATGGATGCGATCAATGCGATTTGCGCAACCGATTTTCCATTGTATTCGTCGAAGAATACCAATGCCTGGACTGTTTCCTCCGGCGGTTCCTGGATGGGCGGTTTCTGGGGGGCGTGCTGGTGGTTGCGGGCAAAATTAACCGAATCGGTCAGCGATCAACAGAATGCTGCCGATATTTGCCAGCGCCTGGCCGGAAAAATTCCTGCCGATTCGGGATATCGCAGTTTGATTTCCTGGTATGGCGCAGCCTTGGGGGAAATCTGGTTCCGCGATACGCAAGCGCGCGCCCTGACCCGAAAATCCATTACTGCGCTCGCACTCAGTTTCAATCCGAAATTAAATTGCATTCCGCTGGGTGCTGCGATGGGCGCAGTTTCCATTGGTTATCAGTCGATCGCGATCGATAATTTTGCTGCGCTGCTTCAGCTCCTGACCAGCGGCGAACAAAATCTCCATTACTACATGGCACAGCATCATACCGAGACAATGTTGACGGCGTGCCGCCGCCATAATGGCGCATTCCATGCCAGCGCGTTTTTTGACGGCAGGGGGTTTCAGCCGGACGATCAAGCGGGCACGTGGTCGCGCGGTCAATCCTGGGCGATGCTGGGATTAACCCGGGCAGCGGCTTTGTGGGGTGAACCGTATTTGACGCATGCCAAAACGGCCTGTGAGTATTGGCAGCATTCCCGTCCGGGTTCCTTACCGCCTAACCGGCTCGGCCAATTGATGTCGTGCGATGATCCTTCCGCCGCCGTCATTGCATCGATTGCGATGCTTTCTCTGGCGCGTTTGCTGCCCGAAGGCGAATATTGGCGCGCTTACGCGCATCGTCAGATCAGTGTCATCATCCGCAGTCAGTATTTCATCGGATTCAAACAAGATACCGGATGCAGTGAAAATCAGAAAAATAGCTCAACCGGCGTTTTCTGGGGGTGTTGCTACAAAACCGGGCAGAACGAGGAAGAATTGGTGGAATCGGTGTGGGGTAATTTTTTCCTGATGGCCGCGCTTGCCGCGCTGACGGGTTTTATCGAACCCGGCCACTGTTAGATTGCGAACATGCTTGGTCTCTTGAAGAGAAAAGGAAAACTGATGTCGCCAACATTACGGCGGGTAAAAGTACGGATTACGGGTATCGCATACGAAATTTTGCCTTGATGTTCATTCTTTCCTGTCGTGATCACCGGTGGCCGTATTATCGTTAACTATTTTATTTTTATAATTTAATACAATGCTTTAGATAATCTGCATTGCTTGCATATTCAAAGTTTGTGCTCTTGACGTTATTTTTACGTTCAGGAAAGGGATCTTTTTGTCTTGTAAAAGTAAACGTAACTCATTGTAACTGCGACAATTTACCGCATTGACCCTTAACTGTGTTTGATCAATACTGCGCGTACGTTGGCCAACGCAGCAGGTGTGAAATCTTTTCTCGCCTATTCATAATCAAATAAGAAATTAGGGTCATTTATGAAAGAGACATTCGTTAAAAGTACATTGAAATATGCATTGTTATTGGCGGGTTTGACATCATTGCCTGCCATGGCACATATCGGCTATGGTGGCCGCGATTTTGGTTCGTTCACGGGCACTTCGGCAGCATCTTCAACCATTACGAACCAGGCTGTTACAGGCTTGCACGGCTGGATTGACGGAACGGATGCGGATTGGGGTGATTCTCATCGGCTAAGAGCATACCGTTTCCACTTGGATAACGATGCCGATGTCAAAATTGCATTCCAGGATCAAGCCTTTGTTACTTCGGCTGGTGCCTCGGTTGCGGCCGGTATTCTGCCAGGATTTTCTGTCTATCGCGGACTTGCGCATACTGCACCATTCGCGGCGGATCACGATTTTGCAACAGGCTCGGTCGCTATCCGTGATGCCGTGGGCGGTGTTGGTTTGACAGAAGGTTCGTTCAGAGCATTGACCGACTGGAGCATTACCAACGACAACAATGATCCGGCTAGCGCTTTTACTTATGTCGGTCATGCGTATGACGGTAGTGTCGACTATGGCACCGGTGTCATCGCTGGTGGTGATGGTTTGGCGGATCACTTCGTATCAGGAGTCTTCCATTTGACAGCGGGTGACTATTCCATTTTTGTTGGCGGTACGGATTATTTTAGTTCAGCTACCCCATTTCCTTCATTAGGTGTGACGGGTGTCGTGTCCGTGGTCCCGGAACCTGAAACCTATGCCATGTTGCTGGCAGGCCTTGGCTTGATCGGTTTCAGCGCAAGCCGCCGCCGTAAGCTCTAATCACGCCGGTTTTATAGTCTGTAGCTACTGGCTATTAGTACCATACAGCCCTGTATCAGGCCAATCCTACCTCCTGGCCTGATACAGGGCTGTTGCGTTTTTCGAATCAATTTCATCCATACTGGATTAAAATGACAAATATAAATTTCAGTTTTAACAAAAAAATAACCATTGCGCTGATTCTTTGGCACGGGATCAGTTTCAACGCATTCGGTCATGATGGAGAAGATCACGGCGGTTCGGTTACGTTAGCGCCCGGTCTGCCGGAATGCCAAATACTGGCAGCCGCCCGGTTGTTCGACGGCGTCAATTTTCCGCAAGACAATATGGCGGTGCTGATTGAAGGCGATAAGATCAAGCGCATTGGGGCTTTAACCGAATTGAGCGGGTCCTGTGCCAATCAGGTTAATTTAGGGGATGCGACTATTCTGCCGGGATTTATCGAATCGCACGCGCATATTACATTCCAGAGTGTTAATAAAAATGCCGTGCTGGAACACGGTGTGACGACCGTTCAAGATACCGGTGGTCCATTGCAGGCTAAGGAAGGCGGTGATGGGACGCTGCGGCTGTTAAGCACCGGTCCGATTATTCAAGCGACCGGCGGCTATCCGCTGAATGTTTTCGGCGGCGGCGATGGCGGTTACGACAAAATCGGCATTCCAGTTGCATCCACAACCGAAGCCGATAAAGTGGTCGCCGATCTGATTGCCGGTGGGGCCACTGCAATTAAAATGGCATTGGAACCGGGAGGCGAAACCGGTGCGCCCTGGATGCAGCCGCACGATGGCCCGGTACCCGAGACGCCCTGGCCGATATTATCGCAAGACATCGCTAATGCCATTGTGGCCAAAGCGCATGCATTGGGTAAACGTGTTCTGGTGCATGCCGGTGAGAATACCGGTTTTGAGCGGGCGCTTAATGCAGGCGTCGATGAATTTGCGCATATTCCTTGTGGCGAAATCAGGGAAGATTTACTGCAACGCGCGGTGGATCAGGGGGTTACGTTCATCACCACCATTGATACGCTGGCAGCTTGTGTGAATACGGTCACCGGCAAGGGTATTCATTCCAATACCATGAGCCTGGCCAGTAAAGGCGCGAAATTTATCTATGGCTCGGAGATTGGCCATGACAATGTGCCTTGGGGGATTAACGGGGAAGAGCTGCATATGATCTTGCATTTAACCAGCGGAGAGTCGATCGATTTTACCGACGTGGTCAATGTCATTAAAGCGGCCACATCAAAAGCGGGTGAGCATTTAGGTCTGGCGCCATTAGGGACGCTGGTGGCGGGCGCCCCGGCCGATGTGATTGCGGTAAAAGGTAACCCATTCCAGAAGTTCAAACTGCTGGAATATCCACAATTGGTGATTTCCGGCGGACGCACGATTGTGAATAAATTCATTAACCAATCATCCCCGGCAAGTATTGAATGTTTTCTGACTTGGGCGGAAGGGAAATACCCGGAATTATTATCGCCTGCTGGCCAGACAACGGTGGTTTCAAGTCTCTACAGTTATCGTTACTATCCTGCCACGCAAGTGTATGCAGGCATTTCTTCAGCAGATAATCATGTTTATTTCATGAAGCAATCGGACGGGCTATTGCGCAGCGAGGGACCGCTGGTGAATTGGCTGCCGGTATCTGGCTGTCAGTAGATTGTTTATTGATTAGACTCCCCACAAACAACAAAGGCAACCGATCGGTTGCCTTTGTTGTTTTAACTTACTTGAAACTTAGAAGCGGAAATTGTATTGAACGTAGAAAAGATCAGGAGAAGTTCCCGGTCTTTGTTTATCCAAGAATTCACCGCGCCACAATTTTGAGTAACCCAGTAACACGTCCTGGTGACGGTTCACATGGAGATTTAAGCGGAAATCAATTTCATCGCCGATATGACTGCCGGATTGGCCGGTAATATCGCGCAATGTTGCCTGACCAGCCGCGTTGTATAAATAATCACGGTTATTCGCCAGGTAGAAGCGATGATATTGCGTGATGAACGTTATCCAAGGCATTGGATGCATGGTGAATTGCGCATTGAAGTCATGGATGTTTTGACGGCCGACACGATCCAGAAAGCCCATGTAGTAGTGTCCAAATGGAAACAGTTGATTAAACGTATTGCTTCTGCCGTCCTTGGAATTGCCGTCGCCGGATGCAAAGTCATAGCGTATCCAGCCTTGCGGATTCATCGGCAGCGGTAAGCGGTAACCTACCCCGGTTGCCACAGCGAAAGCGGATACGTCCAGATTGGACCGTTGACCGAACTGATACATACCTTCCAATTCATACAGCAGATTATCGAAGTTACCTGCCAAGCGGCCACCGAGCGTATGAGTATCTGCATTGCCTTGCAGAATATTTCCCGCTAGTAAATTAGCAGCGGAAACATTGCGATCATTGATTAAACTAAGGAAGTAAAGATCGATTAAGTGACCTGGTTTTGGTTTGTTGGTAGCCCACAAGCCAAAGAAGTTCTGCTGTGTATCCCAGTTATCGACGTTCCCTTTCTCAATGACCATCGGACGCATCCAGAATGCATCGACATCCCATTCCGCTGTACGCCAGAACGTTTTCACACCCTGGAATGTTCTACGTGTGTTGACCCAATCCAATGTGGAAATCAAGCGTTGCGAACCATACATCATCTCTTGCCGGCCCACACGGATATACGCTGGTCCATTATTGATATTGGCCAGCTTGATATCGGTAAACATATTCAATATGTCAGCATGATTTCTATCTGTTGCAAGCGGTGGCAACTCGGAACCAAAAGCGCGAGCATCGATCAATTCGGCAAATAACCGCACTTTGTCGCGGTACCATAAATCCGCATGAACCCTGGTGCGTATCAAGTGGAAGTCATTATTGGTGCCCGCTGCATTCAAACGGCTATCCGTTTCGTGAATATAGCGATACCAGAAGTTACCACCCAGTGACAATAACCAATCATCACCGAGATTCATTCTCTTAACCGGATCGAATATGTCTTTTTCGTGCCCCGGTGTGCCCAGATAGCGAAAGTCAATGTCGTACGATGGTGTGGTCAATAACGCAAACGGCGCATAAGGGGCGACGGGCGGTTTTTCACGCTTGTTACCGGTTACCAAATCCCACAGTGAGAAGTAGCCAGGAGCGGCAGGCGGTAACAGAAACAAGCCTGGACGTGACGGGGCAGAGACGGCCGGTACTTTGGCCATGTCAAATTTACCGTCAGCAGCTTTCGGTGCCTCGGCCGCTTTGGGCGCTTCAGCTGCTTTGGGTGCATCCGAAGCTTTAGGAGCAGATGCGGGCGGATTTGCATACACCGACAGCGGTACTCCCATACTCAGCATACATACACCAAGTTTAAGTAACCATCGCTGCATGCTTCCTGCCATAGCAAGTTTTCGCTTACGAGTGGCAAATGCAGAGAAAGTGAAGAATCCCGAGTTATTCATTAATAAGCTCCGTTGTTAATAATCCGGGTTGGTAATCAAATGGAATCATATGATTGGTATCAGAAAATTGTAAATATTATACCGCAGGCTACCGGTCTTTATGGCATGACCTCGCCAAGAGCGGCCAATTAGGGTGTCGTATTATAAATAGCTGCAATGTATGGAGAAGTGGGGAAATAATACGTTAAAACAATGCTTTTCCCTTCTTGATAAAGTAACTGATAGATTTCAGTCAATTACGTGGTGAAATGATGGCCAAATAACTGATTGATTTTAGTAGGATTGATCGAATATTGTTTTGTTGTAAATCAACAACATAGGGTGCTATATAACCCTGTTTTAGACTGGGTTTCTAAAGCAATTCATCGCACTATTGGCTGATTTTGACGGCGTATCCCGTGCGTTTAATTTGCTCACCGAATTGTGATAACCAAGCATCGTCAATTTTGGAAAGACGAGATGCTTCCGGTTGTAGCGATGGGCGGGCGATACCGTACAATAAAACGCCTTGGACCGGAATTTTATCTTGGCTCAGTTGTTGCAGAAAACTTAAATAAGCGGCAGTTTCTTCATCCGAGGGCGGCATGTCATCCAGCTGAAAAACGCAAGTTTGTAACCAAGTCGGGCAGAGTAAAGCCGCTATCCGTAGATGTTCCTGGATTTTTCTCAGACTGATCGATGTGTTGTTGATGCGCTGTCTTTCCTTGCTTGAAGCGCGATCGAACTTGAACCAGATTTCTCCATTCAGCTCTCCCATGCGCTTCAAACCGGCTTGTACAGTTGGGCGGTGAATCAAGCTGCCATTGGTGATGAGCACGATTTTTAACGCTGCCGGTAATGCAAAATCATTTTTGACGCGACCAATCAATTCGATCACCTGCTCGAATTCTTTCGCACTCGTCGGCTCACCGTTACCGGATAAAGCGATATCGTGAATTTTTCTGGCTTCAAGCGGTACATGCTGTTGCATGTAATCTCCCGCTGTCAGTTCGTGCAGAAACGATCGCAATTCGATCTCCAGCCGGTTCAGATCGATGCGCGGCGCGGATCCGCGTTTCAGATCGGGCACTTGGCAATAGACGCAGCGCCAGTTGCAGGCATTGTTCGGATTCAGATTAATGCCGATCGAGACACCACCGGCGCGGCGCGAAATCACCGGGTACACGTAGGTGAGTCCGGCGCTGTCGCGGCTGTGATCGGTCGTATTCAATAGTTTAGAGTTTGCTCGCAATGTTACAATTCCATATATTCATTTCGCTTCTCAATTGTACGTATGTTCATTACTCGCAGGCTGGAATTTGACGCAGGTCACCGCATTTCAACGCATAACAGCCAATGCCGCCATCTGCATGGCCACCGTTACTGTATCGAGATTACGTTATCCGGCAACATTATCGCTGACGAAGGTGTCGCGCAGCAAGGCATGGTGATGGATTACTCCGAAGTCAAACGTATTGCCAAATCAGTACTGGTCGATCAGTGGGATCACGCCTTCTTAGTGTATTCCGGTGATACGAAAGTTTTGCAATTTTTGCAATCGATCGAAGACCATAAAACCGTTGTGCTGGATGTGCAACCGACAGCGGAAAATCTGGCATTGCTTGCATTTGAAATTCTGGATGGCGCTTACCAGGACAGTTATGGCAATCATCTGCAACTCGAGCAGGTGCGTCTGTATGAAACACCGAACTGCTGGGCCGACGCGGTGCGTGGCCGGGTTTAATTTTTAGAGACTAATTATTGTTATGTTTATCGATTCACATTGTCATCTCGATTTTCCCGATCTGGCCAAAGATCTGGATCAATTATTACTGAACATGCAGGACAACCACGTTACGCACGCGCTCTGCGTCAGCGTCGATTTGCCGAACTTTCCACGGGTGCGCGCCTTGGCGGAAGCACACGAGAATCTATTCGCATCCGTCGGTGTTCATCCGGATTATGAAGATCAGATCGAGCCATCCGCCGAGCAAATTGCAGAATTGGCCAATCACCCCAAAGTCATCGCGATTGGGGAAACCGGTCTGGATTATTTCCGCCTGCAGGGCGATCTCGAATGGCAGCGAGAACGCTTCCGCCAGCACATTCGCGCGGCGCGCAAGGTAAATAAACCGTTGATCATTCACACCCGCTCCGCTGCCGAGGATACGCTGCGGATCATGCAGGAAGAGGGCGCCGACCAGGTGGGTGGCGTGATGCACTGCTTTACCGAAAGTTGGGAAGTCGCACAGCAAGCGATTGCGCTGAATTTTTACATTTCATTTTCCGGCATCGTGACGTTCAAAAATGCCGTGGCATTAAAAGAAGTTGCCAAGAACATTCAATTGGATAGAATGCTGATTGAAACCGACTCGCCTTATCTCGCGCCGGTGCCGTTTCGCGGTAAACAGAATCAACCTGCATTCGTGCGGCATGTGGCGGAAGAAATCGCGCGCTTGCGGAATGCGGATCTGGAAGATATTGCAACAGCGACCACGGATAATTTTTTTAACCTATTCAAACCACCTAGACATGGCATACCTGCTTAAATCGCATTGGTTATCAATATGTGCTTTAGTGCTGCTCTCTTACCTGCCACTTCACGCGGCTGCGGGTATTCAGGAAGATTTCATGTGGGCGGTGGAAAAGGGAAATGTACCAGAAGTCTCCCGGTTATTGGATAAAGGCGCCAATCCGGATCTGGCGAACCGCGATGGCTATACGCCACTGATGATCGCGGCCAAGGACAAGAATTTGAATATGGCGCAAGTGCTGATCGCTGCCGGTGCACAATTGGATATTCGCAACCGCTACGGCGAAACGGCGATTATGCTGGCCAGCTATCATGGCTTGACCGAACTGGTGCGGCTGTTTTACATAAAAGGCGCCGAGATCAATCATAGTGGCTGGAATCCATTGACCTACGCGGCTTATGGCGGACATCTGGACACCATCCGGTTACTGCTGTCCGGTGGTGCTGACATTAATGCGATCACTGGCAATGGTTCAACCGCATTGATGATGGCAGTCAGGGGCAATCATGTTGACGTGGTTTCATTGTTGCTCGACCAAGGCGCCGATCCAGCGATCAAAAATGAGCATGGCGACAATGCCCTGGTCTGGGCGGAAAAATACAATCACCCGGATATGGTCAAGTTTCTTAAGAACCGCGCAGTGGCGAAATAAATTGAATGAAAAAGCAGCTATCCGGCCGGTAATTTGATCATGCAACCGCTACAAGGAAAAGTGGCTTTGGTAACCGGCTCGGGACGAGGGATCGGTGCGGAGATTGCACTGATGTTAGCCAAGGCGGGCGCTAAAGTCATCGTCAATTATGCGCAAAACAAAGCCGCTGCGGACCGCGTATGCGCCGCCATTACCGCAACTGGTGGCGAATGCCTGGCGGTGCAAGCCGATGTCAGCGATCCGGCTGCGGTGCGGCAGCTCTTCACAGCTGCAATCGAACGTTTCCAGCAGATCGATATTCTGGTCAATAACGCCGGTATCCTGGTGTTTAAGGAAATCGCGGAAATTAGCGACGACGAATTCGATCGCATCGTCGATATCAATTTCAAAAGTGTTTTTTATACCTTGCGCGAAGCGGCGCTAAAGCTGGCGGATCATGGGCGCGTAGTGACTATTTCCAGCACCGTGACGCGCTTGATGCTGCCGAAGTATGGCGCATATGCTGCGACCAAGGCTGCCGTTGAGCAACTGACGCGGATTTTCGCGCGCGAAGCGGGAAAGCGCGGTGTTACTGCAAACATCGTATCGCCCGGTCCGGTCGATACGGAACTGTTCCGCAGCGGTAAAACTCCGGCGGATATCGAACGCATGGCGGCGATGGCGGCTTTGGGAAGGTTGGGCGCAACGGATGATATTGCGCAAGTGGTGCTATTTTTGGTCAGCGATGAAGCCCGCTGGATCACAGGACAGAATATTGGCGTCAACGGTGGAATTATTTAACGGATAAGGAGAGGGGAAGCAAATGCGTATCGGCGTGCCTAAGGAAATTAAAATTCATGAATCCCGTGTGGGACTGACGCCGGCAGCGGTACGCGAACTGGTTGCCCATGGCCATCACGTCATGGTGGAGAAAAACGCCGGAATTCAAATCGATTTGAGTGACGAGAAGTATCGCAGCGCGGGCGCCGAGATCGTGGATGCACCGCAGGAGATTTATGCCAAAGCCGATCTGATCGTCAAAGTCAAAGAACCGCAAGCATCCGAGCTGCCGCTGTTACGCGAGGGACAAGTACTATTCACCTATCTGCATCTCGCTCCCGATCCGGTGCAGACCAAGGCCTTGATGGATTCTGGCTGTATCGCCATCGCTTATGAAACCGTGACCGACAGTTTCGGCGGCTTGCCGCTGCTGGCACCGATGAGCGAAGTGGCGGGCCGCATGGCGATTCAAGCCGGGGCGCACGCGCTGGAGCTGGATCAAGGCGGGCGTGGCGTATTGCTGGGCGGTGTATCCGGTGTGCCCGCTGCGCGCGTTGTCGTGATCGGCGGCGGTGTTGTCGGCACTAACGCCGCCCGCATTGCGATGGGCGTCGAAGCGCATGTCACCGTGCTGGATAAATCGATCCACCGCTTGCAGCAACTGGATTTTCAATATGGCTCGAAAATCAATACTGTTTTCTCAACGGTGGATGCACTGGAAGAACATGTTTCAGCTGCCGATCTAATCATCGGCGCGGTACTGGTTCCCGGCGGCGCAGCGCCTAAATTGGTCAGCCGCGAATTGGTCAGCCGCATGAATCGTGGTGCCGTGCTGGTCGACGTCGCCATCGACCAAGGCGGCTGTTTCGAGACCTCCAAACCGACCACGCTGGCCAATCCCATTTTCACCGTCGATGGCGTGGTGCATTACTGCGTTTCCAACATGCCCGGCGCTGTTGCCAGAACTTCCACATTTGCCTTGAATAACGCCACCTTGCCGTTTGTGCTGGCGCTCGCCAATAAAGGTTATCGCAAGGCACTGACGGACGACGTGCATTTACGCAATGGACTGAATGTTTTTCAAGGCCGCTTGACGTATGAAGCGGTGGCGCGGGATTTGGGGTTGGCGTTCACACCAGCGGTGGATGTGCTGGTGTAATTCAATTCTGTTCATCAGAAATGAGCGCAGCAAAGTTTTTGTTAAAAATGGTTGGCTCTAGACTAGCAGAGA
>MSXT01000099.1 GCA_002083595.1 Proteobacteria bacterium ST_bin16
CCTGCGCGAAGTATTGCACGATATACGTCAACTACCGCCGCCGCATTATTCCGGTAAGCAGTGGGAAATACTGGGTGCGATCACGCGATTGTTACCCTTTGCCGTGGCGCAACTAAAAGTTATTTTTCAAATCAATGGCAAAGTCGATTTTGCGGAAGTGGCGCAGCGTGCATTGCTGGCACTGGGTGATGCCGAATCGCCCACCGATCTTGCACTGGCATTGGATTACCGCATCAAGCATTTGATGATCGATGAATTTCAGGATATTTCCATCAGTCAGTTTGCATTGATCGAAAAACTTGTTGCCGGGTGGGAAGCGGGCGATGGGCGCAGTTTTTTTGCCGTCGGCGACCCGATGCAATCCATTTACCGTTTCCGTGAAGCGGAGGTAGGGCTCTTTTTGCAGGCGCGAAATTCAGGGATCGGCACGCTCATTTTGCAACCGCTTACACTCAACGCTAATTTCCGCTCACAACAAGGCATCATGGATTGGGTCAATGCCACTTTTGCGCACATCATGCCGGAATGCGAAGATATTGCGACGGGCGCGGTGGTGTATACGCCTTCCGTTGCAACACATGGCGCGCTGGCCGGTGATGCAGTAAATATTTACCCTTTTCTGGAAAAAAATGAAGTAGTAGAAGCCCGGCAGGTTATCGAGATTATCCTGCGCACACGGCATGATCATCCAGACGAAACCATTGCAATATTAGTGCGTAATCGTAGCCATTTAACTGAAATAGTTGAGCAAATCAAAGCCGCCGGTCTGCGCTTTCGTGCCATCGATATCGAATTGTTGCGTCACAAGCCTGTGGTGCAGGACTTACTGGCGCTAACCCGCGCTTTAATAAATCCGGCTGATTATGTGGCATGGTTCGCACTGTTGCGCGCACCTTGGTGTGGTCTGTTGCTTAAGGATATTTCGGCATTGACGGAAAAAAATCTCAATGTCATGAGCAAAGAAATCACCTTGTGGGGATTGATTTGCGATGAGGACCGCTGGCAGGGTATTTCGGCCGATGCAAGTATGCGCTTGCGCCGCATCAAGGAAATATTGAGTCCTTGTATGATCAATCGACGGCGCCAGACATTGCGTGTGACGGTCGAAGCAGTTTGGCATGTCGTAGGAGGACCGGGGTACATTAATGCGTCATCAACCGGCAGTGCCGGTGTTGCTAATACTCTGGATGATGCGATGATTTATTTGGATTACCTCGAGAGTCGGGAGGTAGCCGGCGATATCCAGGATCTGGCAAGCTTCGAAAAGGGATTGGTTGCATTGTATGCATCACCGGATCTGGAGGCTGATGAGTCTTTGCAGATTATGACAATTCATAAAGCCAAGGGGCTGGAGTTTGATACGGTGATTGTGCCCGGTTTGGGTCGAACCTCGCGCAATCATGATAAACAGTTGTTGAGGTGGATCGAACAGCCGTATAGTCAAATTGCAGGAGAAAAGAGCGCGGTGATGCCGGATTTATTGCTTGCGCCGATTCAGGAAACGGGCTTAGGTGTTGATCCGATCTATACGTGGGTGGAGAAACTGGATCGAGGCAAGGCGCAATTTGAGACTGATCGATTATTGTACGTGGCTGCCACGCGCGCCAAAAAGTTCTTACACCTGCTCGGCCATGTCAATGGAGCTTCGGATGATCATAGCAATGCGGCGCCATTGAAACCACTGCAAGGTTCATTGTTGCAGCGGTTGTGGCCAATTGTGCAGCCGATCTATAGCGCTGCAGCAACCGATGACGCTATGTCACTGAATCGCCATTCAGAAAATAGAACAGATAATACGATTAGCGCAACTGTAGTCAGTCAGAGTATTTTTCGATTGAAGACAGATTGGGTATTGCCGGATGCGCCGGAATCGGTTACATGGCAAGAATCCCGCGATAAAAAACAAATGCAGGAAGAAATAGAATTTTCTTGGGCTAGCGAAATGGCCCGGCATGTGGGTAATGTGGTGCACCGTTGGTTACAAAAAATTGCCGAAGATGAAATGCATGACTGGAATGCGGCGCGTATTCAGGGAATGCGTGAACAATTCACATGGAATTTAATTGCGGGCGGGGTAAGCGGAGATGATCAGACCATGGTTTACGCGGTTGAACGGATTATTCTGGCCTTAACAAATGCAATTCAAGATGAGCGTGGACAATGGATTTTGGGGTCTCAGCCATTCGCACAGAATGAGTTGAGAATCAGCGGTATCGTCAACGATAAAGTGATGAGCTGGATAATTGATAGAACATTCTGTGATGCTAATGGCACTCGCTGGATTATAGATTACAAAACAAGCAGTCATGAGGGTTCGGCATTAGCGGATTTCCTTGATCGAGAACAAATGCGCTACCATAATCAGCTCAATCAATATGCCAAACTCATGCGTCAAATCGATTCACGTCCCATAAAATTGGGGATATATTTTCCTCTCATATGTGGTTGGCGCGAGTGGGCGAGTGGTGAAAATTGACAATAATTTGGCATGACCTCAGTCGAAAACCAAGAAATTTTTCTAAAATCTTTAGGG
>MSXT01000043.1 GCA_002083595.1 Proteobacteria bacterium ST_bin16
ATCAGCGGCCCTTCCGTTCTAGCCTGCGGCGCCTGGCTGAAAAATACCATTTGTGTGACGCAAGGTCATCGTGCGCATATCTCTCCGTTGATTGGTGACTTGGCAACAATAGAAGCCCGTCAGCAACTGGATCAAACCGTGCAGCGTCTATGCCAGGATTATTCCATTCAGCCGGAAATCGTCACGCACGACCTACATCCGGATTTTTACAGCACGCAATTTGCGCAAACATACGCTGAACAGCGGCGTATTCCTGCATTGGCCGTACAGCATCATCATGCCCACATCGCTGCCATTTGCGCCGAACACCAATTGACTCAACCGGTATTAGGCCTAGCGCTGGATGGTGTCGGTCTGGGAACGGATAACACGCCTTGGGGCGGTGAGTTGCTATTGGTCGATGGTGCTCGTTTTGACCGGCTTGGTCACCTGACAACCTTGGCATTGCCAGGCGGCGATCGCGCCGCACAAGAACCATGGCGCATGGCCGCAGCAGCGTTATTCCGCTTAAACCGCGGCGCTGAAATTACCCCGCGTTTTCCAGATCAACCGGCGGCGGCGACAGTTGCCGCGATGCTGGCACAAAACCTGAATTGTCCCCATACATCCAGCATGGGACGCTTGTTCGACGCAGCGGCCGGATTGCTGGGCGTCAATGCGATTCAATCGCATGAAGCACAAGCCGCCATTCAATTGCAGCAACTCGCCGAACAACATGGGGAAACTGGTGCGCTGATGGACGGTTATCGCATCAGCGCTGACAACCAACTGGATTTCTCGTCCTTACTGTCGGCATTGATCGATTGCCGTGATGCCGGACATGATACCGCCTACGGCGCCGCGCTATTTCATGCCACACTGGTTGCCGGATTGGCGGCGTGGATTGTACAGGCGGCCGAGCAACATCATATTTCACAGGTAGCGCTGGGTGGCGGTTGTTTTCATAACGCGATATTGCGGCACGGCTTGATCCATCACTTGATTGCATCGCCGCTTCAAATCTTCATCGCACAGCAGATGTTGCCGGATGACAGCGCAGTTGCATTAGGCCAGGCATGGGTGGCATTGCAGCACAACCGGTTATAATGACGATTTCTTACAACCGAAGGCCTTAGAATGAGCAACAACTATGTACAACGCTTTCTTCTGGAAAATCTGGACATCCGCGGTGCCATCGTACACCTCGACTCGGTTTGGCAAGCCCTATTAACCGGGCGCAACTATCCACAACCGGTGACCCAGCTGGTAGGAGAGATGAGCGCCGTCACCCTGCTGCTGGGCGAAAATCTCAAGCAAGCCGGCCGGTTGACCATCCAATTGAATGGCAATGGTCCCGTTTCGATGTTGGTTATCGACTGCACCGATACTTTACATATTCGCGGCATGGCAAAACACGCAGAAAACATCGCAGCGCAGCCTGTGTCCGAACTGCTCGGTGATGGTCAATTGCTGATCACATTGGACATGCCGTCGATGCGCGAGTGTTATCAAAGCATCGTACCGCTCGACGGCAACAATATCGCCGAAATCTTTGAGCATTACTTCCGCCAATCCGAGCAACTGCCCTCGCGCTTATTTTTGATCACCACGGATACCGCCATTTTTGGCTTATTGCTGCAAAAACTGCCTAATGCCGATCTGCAAGACCCCGACGGCTGGGCGCGCGCCGAAGCACTAGCGGCGACAGTGCATGATCATGCACTATTCGACTTGACTGTGGAAGAAATACTGACCCGCCTGTTTTATCAAGAAACCATCCGCATTTTCGATGCACAAACCATCCAGTACGGCTGCCGCGAAGACTCTGCTAAGATTTACGCCATGCTACATTCGCTCGGCCGCGAGGAAGTCGATTCAATCCTGAAAGAATTCGGCGAAGTGGTTGTCAACGATGACATCTGCAATCGTGAGTACCGTCTGGATGCGCTGGCGGTTGATACCATATTCCGCGAGGCAGGGCCGACGGTTCATTGAGTTACAGCATATATCCTGCTAGAACTCATATATTATCGATATCTGCCGTTTTATACTTCACATATTTTTCACATTTGCTAAGATATGATCGGCTCAAGAATATCCCCGGTGAGCAAACGGTTTCTTTCTTGTAAGAAGCCTGACCGGGTTCACACGATGAAGTTAGGAGAATGATGATGGCACCACGAATAGCACATGTTGACGATGATTCCGATATCCGCGAAGCGGTTGAACGGATTCTTTGCAAGAATGGATATGAAGTTAGCAGTTATCTGTCCATGCAAGATTTTATCGATTCACTGGAAGATGAAAGCAAACGCCCTGATCTGGCAATTCTTGATGTAATGGTCGAATCCATGGATTCCGGTTTGACTACCTATGCAAAGATTCACAAACGCTTTCCACAAATACAAACCATTTTTCTCACCTCCTTGGGCGATATGATCAGACCTTATTTTGAGGATGGCTCGCATGAATGGGTGTGTATCATGGAAAAACCCGTCGAACCGGTAAGCTTATTGGCAACGATCAATGATCGATTAAAGCATACGGGAGAGGCTGCCTAGTTGGATTATGTGAAAATGGCGACAACTGAATTTTCCTGGGATAAATCCAATAGTCAAAATATTCTGCTTGAAATAAAAGGCGACAAACTTAAGCTCAGCGATGATGTATTAATCAGTAATATTCGCTGGTTTATTACTTTCCGCTGGGCATTAATTGTCACTTTGGTTTTCTTCGAAATCCTGATGCTATCGGCGTCGAATGTATTGACGCAATTTGGAATCAGCGAGCAGCAAAAATGGCCGGTCGCCATCATCATCGTACTGGTTGTCGCTAATATTGCTTACATCTTTGCATTAGACCGTTTCAAACCGGGTAAATATAACTCCCCCTCGATCAATCTATGGGTACAGATCATTGTCGATTTGATCTGTTTGTCTGTTGTTGTACATTATATTGGCAGCACGACTACACCCATTTCATTTTTCTATGTGCTGCATATTGCGCTTGCCTGCATCTTTTTTTCTACCCGCGAAAGCTTGTATGTCACCATTTTAGTGTGTCTCATGGATACGATAGTTATCATTGTTGATAACTTCCTGATCACGCAAACGCAAACGCCACTGTCAACATTGGTCAACAATCATCTGCTGTCGGAAAATGCACGTAAAGATGGGGCAATGTTATGGATGTTTTTTCTCGATATCTTATTTTTTATCGTTTGGTATGTAGTGTCGAGACTTTCCCTGATCGTCCGGGCGCATGAGCGCCACCTGCTGGATGCTTATAGGCAAATCAATCAGGCGCAAGTCGAAAAAGATCAATACGCCGTGCTGATGACGCATCAGCTCAAATCGCCGTTGGATGCCATCCGCAGCAAAATCAATTTGATTAAAGGGGGTTATTGCGGAGATGCTTCAGACGGCGTAAATGAAGCATTGGACAAGATTGATAGCCGCGCACAAAGTATGTCGAGCTTGATTCTCGACTTGCTCAGACTCGAGCGCTTGAAAGATACCTGTCTTAATACCGCAGTATTCGAGACAATCGACATTCAAACCACACTGCAAAAATGTATTGAGAAATTAACGCTCGTTGCCAATGCCAAACATATCGCATTCAATTTATCGATTGAAAATTTCTATTGCAAGGTTATCCCCGATCAACTGGAAATACTTCTGGAAAATATTATTACCAATGCGATCACCTATTCGCATGATAATACAGCGGTAGAAATTACATCCGCCATCAATCAGCGGGACCGAAGTGCTAGTATCACCATTACTGATCACGGTATAGGCATAGAGAATAAAGACTTACCGAATATATTCAACGAATATTTTTATTCGCCCAGGGCGGCACTGCATAACAAGGCAACCAGCGGAATTGGCTTGTCCATCGTAAGAATCGCGGCAGAAAATAATAAATTAAAAATCAAAGTGACCAGTGAACCCGGCGCGGGTACTTCGTTCACCGTACTGTTTAACGATATCGAATTGCCCGATGTCGATCACTAGGGAAAACCCACTGACAACCTTCGTTTATCGATACCAACCCTATCCTATTGATACTCATTGCAATAGTCCCATCATCTCAATCAATCTATTCGATTATACTGTGATGCCAGTAGCGCCGGTTTGATTGTCTCCAACTCTCAACCGACCAGCCATTACTGGCAAAACGCAGCAAGATCGCGCCATCTCTGTCACTGCGCAGCAAGCGGCTGTCCAAGTTGAGATACCGTGTCATTACTTCTTCGCGCGGGTGGCCATAGCGATTAAGGTAACCGACCGTAAAAACTGTCACTGCTGGACTCACCTGCCGCGCAAAATTCATTGTTGACGATGACAGGCTGCCATGATGCGGCGCGATCAGCATGGTTGCCGGAAGTTTCTCACTAGCGCGGCTAAGCAACGCTAATTCATCTTTACCTTCAATATCCGCCGGTAGTAATACGCTACCATGCAGCGATGTGATCTTTAGCACGCAACTGTTTGAATTGGTTCTGCGTTGTGAATTTGCATAATCCTGCGGTAATGGGTGCAAAAACTCAAAATGTACGCCATCCCAATGCCATGACTGTCCGGCATGGCATTGATCGTGATGCTTTGCAGTGCGTCGTATAGGATGCTGATCGTTCAAAGAAGACAACAGCAACTCAACCGGAATTTCATCCATTATCGACAATGCACCACCACTATGGTCTGTATCCGCGTGCGATACGATCATGGCATCCAGTTTCCGTATGCCCTCACCACGCAAGTATGGTACGACAATACGGCTACCGCTATCGGTATCGCCAAAACCAGGCCCAGTATCAAACAACACCGTATGATGTGCTGTACGCGCCACAACGGCCAATCCCTGACCGACATCCAGGATCGTCAACCATAATTCACCGCTTTTGGGTTGCGCAGGCAATACCCAAAACATCGGCAATAACGCTACCACTCCCAGCCAGCGCGCTGGGAAACCTGCCAAGAATCCGCTTGCCAAACTTCCGGGTAGCAACATCCACAAAATTCCGCAAACGGCTGCCAAGATTGTCCACAACGGCGGCGTATGCTGCTGCCATACGGCCTGTGGAAAATCACTCAGCGCGTGCAATATCGTCATGACAAAGCTTAAAACTTCGTGCGCCACCGGCAAAATAAAGTCAAACAGCGGCATCACTGCCAGCAGAGTCAGCGGCACGACCACAAGACTTATCAACGGAATGGCAATGGCATTAGCAAGCGGCGATACCATCGGCACCTGCTGGAAGAAAACCAGTAACAGCGGAATTAACCCCAGGGTGATCGCCCACTGAACCCGCAACCAATCGGTAAACCAGTGAACTTTGCCAATCCGCCCTACCGTTATCAGCATAATGAGTCCGATGGCACCGAACGACAACCAGAATCCGGGCGCCATGACGGCCCACGGATCGAGCAGAACCACCCAAAATAGCGCCCAAGCCAGCACCGTTGTTGCGGAAGATTGCCGCCCTCGCCATACTGCAATTGCCACTACGGCCAGCATATAGAGCGTCCGCTGCGCCGGAATTGCAAACCCGGACAGAACCGCATAAGCCAATGCCACAGCCAGCCCAGCGGCGGCAGCAGCCCGGCGTGCCGGCAAACGTAACGTCAGATAAGTCGACCAGCGCCATGACCAGAAAACCAGCGCAAACATCATGCTGGAGATCATCGTGATGTGCAGCCCGGAAATGGCCATCAAATGATTGGTGCCGGTTCGGGTGAAAATTTGCCATTGATCGCGCGGAATAGCGTGTTGATCACCCATAGCCAGGGCTTGCAACACACCTGCATACGCATGGCTGGGTAAATTGGCGGCAAAACGCTGCTGAATGTCCTCACGGATATGCTCAACCCAGTATTTGGGCGTCGAAACCATCGGCTGCAGAAGTTCATTATCAGTCGATGAACGCACGTATCCGGTTGCACGGATATTGCGCTCCAACGCCCATACTTCATAGTCAAAGCCATGTGGATTCATGCTGCCATGCAGCTGCTTGAGCCGCATGGTAATACGCCAGCGTTCCCCCGCGTGCAGGTTTGGCCGCTCCAAACGGTACGTTCCTGTTTGCCCCTCTTTGAACCAGGATAATAGAAGATGTTGAGGCACAACCGCACCGGGCGTAATCACCTGCTCTACATCAAAACGGAAGCGGATACCGCGTTCATTGCTTTGCTGCACGCTCGCTACTACGCCGGTTATTTGTATATCCTGCCGCTCCCAACTTTGCGGCAAGAAATCGGACAAACGCCACTGTGCAAAAGCCGCAGCCCAGAAAAACCCGATTCCCAGGAAAAACAGGCACAGTAAGATTCTGCGTAGCGTAATCGATGCGCTCGATGAATAACGCGCAAGCAATCCGTTAACAGCCAGGATCGGGATTAAACCCCAAACCCAATCGAGTGCGGGCAAGTCAGTTTGCTGCTGCAGCAAACCAACACCCAAAACAAAAGCCAGAATGTTTAATCGTACTGACAAACCGTTTCAACCTTCATCACGTGCAAATCAATGTTTAAAACATCAGTACGGCACTCACAACTTTCACTGTAATCTCCAGTTACTGCGTCTGTAGGATTTTTCTCATAAAATTATAGCGTTATGATTTGTAATAATTTGGTACTATAACATTATGTATTCTTAGCAGATGAAATACAGTTATGCTTGAATCACCGGGAACCGCTCCAGCATACGCGCAGGATGAGTAATAGGAGACAGTATGACGCAAAGTGAAGAGCAAAGAAGAAAAGATGACGATATAAAATTCAGCAAAACCGAGCTACTGAGCGAATTGCAGACTTCTCACTTTGAATTGGAGATGCAGTACCGGGAACTTAAGGAAACACAGCAACAATTAAGTGAATCTCACAGCCGCTTTGAAGATCTTTACGAATATGCACCGGTCGGCTATCTGACTTTGGACAAAACCGGTCACATTTTATCGCTCAATCTCAGGGGCGCGAAATTACTCAACAATGACCGGGAATCGCTGATCGGCAAATCTTTCATGGAATGCTTTTTTGATATCAACAAGCAGGTTTTTACCGATTATTTGCAGAAAGTTTTCGTTACCACAGGAAAAACCACAGTTGATCTAAAAATCAAGAATGCAGATGAGCATCTAAACTATCTCCGGCTGCAAAGCACAGTTATGTGTGATAACAGCACTTGCCTCATGATCATGTCCGATATCAGCCAACTTAAGAAAACCATCAATCTTAACAGAAACTTGTTGAATGAAAACAGGCGATTGATGAAAGAATTGTTTCAAGTGCAAGAAAAAGAACGGCGTTCACTCGCGCGTGAATTGCACGATGAGTTAGGTCAATGGCTTACGGTGATACGTATCGAGAATGAAGTCATTCTGAATAACGCGCCGGCCGATTCGATGAGTTCCGCCAGTGCGCGCGCTATACGCGACTGTACTCAGAAAATGAATGAAGTAATCCATGAAATGCTGCATAAATTGCGGCCCGTGTTGCTGGATACGCTGGGATTGGTCGATGCTTTATTGGAACTGAAACGGCAATGGAGCACGCACCATCCGCAGATCATTCTTGAATTCAAATTGAGCGGTGAACTGGATAAATTGCACGAATCGATCAATATCGCCATCTTCCGTATCATCCAAGAAGGTTTGAACAATATCTACAATCACTCCGAAGCCACCTGGGCACAAATAAGCTTCAGCCGTGAAAGCAGTTTAGAGTGTATGGAAGATTGCTTGCTGCTCACCATCGAAGACAACGGCAAGGGATATAATATCAATCAAAAGTTTCGCGGATTAGGATTACTCGGTATGCGTGAGCGCGTCATTGCCATGGGTGGCACATTGTCGGTGCGCAGCGCATGCAATGAAGGCACGGAAATCAATATTAAACTGCCAATTGAACACTCAAACTATGACGAAACCAATCTCTATCCTGTTGATTGATGATCATCCCGTAGTGCGTACCGGTTATCGCCGGTTGCTGGAGAGCACACCCGATATCTGCGTTGTCGGGGAAGCCGACGATGGCGAGTCAGGCTACCAATACTACCTGGAATATCAACCGGATGTGACGATTCTGGATCTAAACATGCCGGGTATCGGCGGACTCGAAACCATCCGGCGCATCAAAGCCAGGGATCCCGCAGCACACGTCCTGGTATTTAGTATGCTGAATAATGTCACGATGGCGCAACGATCATTAAAAGCCGGAGCCACCGGATTTCTCAGCAAACAAAGCGGCATTGGAGAAATGGTTCAGGCGGTGCGGCAAGTCAATGCGGGAAAAATTTATATCGAATCTGAGCTAGCCGCAACGCTGGCCCTCAATGCAACACGCAAGGATACCTGCGAAAACCCTTTGGATATGCTCACCAAGCGGGAATTTCAAATATTCAAACTGATCGCGGAAGGAAACTCCAGCACGCAAATTGCGGAAAAACTTGCCATCAGCCCGAAAACCGTCGGTGTTCATCATGTCAACCTGATGCGAAAGTTACAATTGCAAAACACCACGCAGCTTATTCGCCTGGCGATTAACAATAACGTCATTCAAACATAAAGACAGCGTAACTTAGTTGACGCGCATTGGAAATAAGCAAAATGCTTATTTTCTCAACCCGATGCATGGCTTAAGATGACTGATCTGCAAGCAGGTCAAAGTTACACCAAGCCTTAATCCCTCAGTCAGGAGCAAAAATGACACATATTTCCGCCGTTCTGGGTAGTGAAAGCGAGCTGCTGCTCAATCATGTCTGCCATACCATACCGAAGCAAAGCCTGCAGCTGCCCGGTGCTGATTTTGTCGATCGCGTCATGGCATTGAGCAACCGCAAACCCAGCGTATTGCGCAATCTGCAAGCGCTTTATAATCAAGGGCGTTTAGCGGGTACCGGTTATTTGTCATTGCTTCCGGTAGACCAGGGTGTTGAGCACTCGGCCGGTGCGTCATTTGCTCCCAATCCCATGTTTTTTGATCCTAAGAGCATTGTCGATTTGGCGCTTGAAGGCGGGTGCAATGGTGTCGCATCCACATTGGGCGTGTTGGGTAGTGTAGCGCGGCGCTATGCGCACAAAATTCCGATGATTCTTAAAATCAATCACAATGAACTGCTGACTTATCCCAATAAATACGATCAAACACTTTTTGCCAGCGTTAATCAGGCATTTGATATGGGCGCGTGCGCCGTGGGTGCGACTGTTTTTTTTGGTTCGGACGAATCCCGCCGTCAGATCGAGGAAGTTTCAGCAGCGTTTGAACATGCGCATAACCTGGGCATGGTCACCATTTTGTGGGCTTATACCCGTAACGCCGCGTTTAAAACCGCCGAAAAGGATTATCACGTCAGCGCTGATCTGACCGGTCAAGCCAATCATCTGGCGGTAACCATCGGCGCCGACATCGTTAAGCAAAAAATGGCGACCAATAATGGCGGATACAACGCAATTAAATTCGGTAAAACACACCCTAAGGTATACAGTGAGCTGACAACGGAACACCCGATAGACTTGGTGCGGTATCAAGTCGCCAATTGCTACATGGGACGGATCGGTATGATCAATTCGGGCGGTGAATCCGGCAGCGATGATCTACATCAGGCGATCCGTACTGCAGTCATCAACAAACGGGCAGGCGGAATGGGATTAATCTCCGGGCGCAAGGCATTTCAGAAACCTTTTGCCGAAGGCGTCAAACTGCTGCACGCCATTCAGGATGTGTATTTATCCAACGAAGTCAATATTGCTTAGGCAGTCCCGGTTAAGCAATAGCAAATGGCCGTGCCATACAGCGCACGGCCAGAAAACAGAGTCATTATTTTCCGGATGCTTTAATCGCATCGAGATTAGCTTGCGCATCTTCATTTCCTTGTGCGGCCGCCTTTTTAAACCACTCGACCGCTTTTTTCTCATCCCTGTCTACGCCTTCTCCGGTGAAATACATGGCCCCTAGGTTATTCTGTGCATCGACATGACCTTGTTCGGCCGCACTCTTGAACAGTTCCGCCGCCTGCACCATATCTTGCGGTACACCTTCGCCGTTGGCGTACATCAGTCCTAAATTAAACTGCGCATCAGCATAACCTTGTTCGGCAGCGCGGAAGAACCAGCCGGCAGCCAATTCCGGATCAGTATTCAACACTTGACCGGATAAAGTCTTGGATACTGCTTCCCCGGTGTAGTACATGACACCCAAGCTATTTTGCGCTACCGGGTCGCCTGCTCTGGCATCGGCCATTAACGCTTTAAATTTTTCTTCGGCGGCTTTAACGTCACCGACACCGCCGGGCATAATCTGATCTCTTAACTCAGCTTTCTCTTCCTCTGTCAGTCCTTCGCTCATGATGGACGGAATCTCACCCAGTTTGGTGATCTCATTCAGCGGCGCGGATATTGAGCCCGTTTCTGATTTATCACTTTTCGGTTCACCCCCGCAACCGGTAAGCGATGCAACAGTCGCAGCAAGAAGTAAAGCAGCCAAAACATTCATCTAGAATTTCCTCTATTCATTGGGTTATAACGATAACAGCGTATTTTCAAATCCGGACGGGCATTAAGATAGCATAGTAGTTACTACTTGGCCCCCGCCTTTACCAATAATTCAATCACTTCCTTATGATGATAAAGTTTGGCCAAAGTCAGTGCGGTCGCGCTATTGCTGGCTTTCAGATTAGGATTGGCGTTTGCCGCCAGCAATGTATGAACCGCGCCTAAATGGCCAAGCTGTGCCGCCAGCATCAGCGCTGTCGCGCCATTTTCCAATTGATAATTAACATCGGCCCCGGCATTGATCAATGTCTGAATGACTTGCCGATGACCTTGCTGCGCGGCCAGCGTCAGTGCTGTCATACTATCGGCGCGTTTTACACTCACCTCGGCTTTTGCCGCCAGCAATAGATCGATGGCTTTCCTACGGTCTTTCTCGGCCGCCATCATTAATGCCGTGCCATCTTCTGCAGCTGGGGCATTGACATCGGCACCGGCAGCCAGCAGAATTTCCACCGCCTGATCACGGCCATCGCGAGCTGACCGCATCAGTGGGGTATAGTCATCATCCGCTCTTAAATTAATATCCACACCCGCTTGTATAAAGCGCTCGATTACAGTCGCATGACCTTTCTTAACCGCCGCCAGGAAAGCGGCGTTGAGTTCGTCTTGCTCAACGCGCTGCGAATCCAATATCTTTTTTACCAGTGGAAAGTTGCCCTTGTCCGCAGCATTGATCAATTCGCTATCCAGATTCACTGACCAGACTTCAGTGGAAATAATAGCAAGTAAACATATTATCCATCCTGCCAATTTATTTTCAAAAAATCTCATCATGCAAAATTCCTTCCTATCCTCTTATTCACACAGAAAATTCTCAAATTATCACCGTAGCATTGCTTCCATGAAACCGGTTTCACCGATTTCAAATATTGAACGCTGTGATTATACAGTTTAAGCCGTTTTCTTGCCTGCGCATCAAAGCAGACTTACCCAACCGCACATTCCACGATTCGTGGCAATATGCTATTCTCCCGCCGTATTCAACACGCAGCAATCAGGACTCCAACCGGAATGTATGGGTTGCCGACGAAGTTCCCGGATAAAATATGGCATCCGATCTGTATACTACACATAAATATTCTGCAAAAATTTCAAGAAAGACTATGATCACCGATCATTACGACATCGTTATCATTGGCGGCGGACCGGTGGGCATGGCTTTGGCGCTTG
>MSXT01000044.1:0-4086 GCA_002083595.1 Proteobacteria bacterium ST_bin16
TGCCGGCGATATGGCTCAAGGACGACAATCAGTTTGAACAGGCGCGCGTATTGCTGGATGCTTATCAAAACGAGCGGACGGTCAGAATGCGGGCGGAATACGCTCGTCTCGAGCAGGAAGGGAAAAATAGAACCTTCTTTGATGAGGTTAAAGAGAAACCGGTCAGTTTTGCGATCCATTTGGCGCTGGCGTGGCTGGTTATTTATCTATCTATCCAGTTGGTTCTGGATCTTGCTCGGTAAAAGAAGACATTTTTCATGTCAGCAATTTTCTCCGCGCAATGCGGTATGATAGCGATCCAAACCTTGTTTTATCCAGGAATATTCTAAAAAGGAAAGAAAACATGAAATATACGTTAAAAGCAATGGCCGCAGTACTTGCGATAACCTCGGTGTATGCCTACGCTGGCGGAGATCCAGAGCACGTTAAGTTTCCCGAAGGTTATAGCAAAACTTTCACGCAATACGGCACGATGAATCGCGCGAACCAAACCCAGGTGGCCAAGTTGTATGCCAACGAAGCTGCGATTTCCGGCTATAAGCAAGGAAATAAAAGCGCTCCCGGTGGCGTTGTAGTGATGGAGATCTATACCCCTAAAAAAGGCGCGGATGGTAAGCCTGTTGCCGGTAGCGACGGACTCTTCGAGATCGATTCGCTGGCTGCGGTTGCGGTGATGGAAAACAGGAATAATTGGGATGCATCCTTTCCAAAGGAAAATCGCACCGGAGATTGGGGATTCGCTGTTTACAATCCCGATGGCACCCCCAAAAGCAACGATCTGAACTGTGTGCAATGCCACACACCGTTGCAAGCACAAGACTATTTGTTTACGTATCAGAAACTGGTCGATTTCGTAAAGAAATAAGCAACTGGGTTAGCTGAGCGGGCGATTCTGTTTTAACGGATAGTCTGCTCAGCGATTGCCTGACTGTGCATGGAGGTTTTTGTCTTAATTGATCGTAGGAACGGAGCTGATTAAGCTTAATCTTCTCACCGCACCGGTAAATCATGCCGGGAGTGCAGCGTAATTCAATATGTGGCTTCATTTTGAGAACTCATAGAATCGATGAGCGGCCCAGTCCTCAATTTAGATAAACTCAATACCTGGCGGCAAATGGATCCCGAAGGTGGAACCGGGTTTATAAAAAAACTGGTTACCATTTATTTGTCGTCCGCACCTGCATTTCAGATACGGATTGAAGATGCGATTCAAGCTGCGGATAGCGATGCATTGGTCAAAGCGGCGCATACTTTCAAGTCCAGCGCGTCAAACGTCGGCGCTGAATCGCTGGCCGATATTTGCCGCCAATTGGAAGAATATGGTGATAAGAATCAGCTCAGTAGAGCTGCTGAGTTATTAACAGAAATGCAAAACGAGTCCCGGCGGGTGATAACCGCGTTAGAGGAGTTATTGGAAAAATGTTAATTTGCAATGCAGTTTGCGGGTTTTGCCGCACGCCGTTTTCCCATCACTATCACTATCTGCAGAGGAAAATTCATGCGTGAAGTTGTCATTTTGAGTGGCGTGCGCACGGCGATCGGCGATTACGGCGGTGCGCTCAAACAGGTTGCGCCCGTTGATCTGGCGGCCAAAGTGGTTCGTGAAGCAGTCTTGCGTGCTGGGATTGATCCTTATGAAGCTGGGCACCTTGTTTTTGGCAACGTCATACACAGTGAAGCGCGTGATATGTATCTAGCGCGCGTGGCTGGCATCAATGGCGGTTTGCCACAACATACTGCCGCACTGACGGTAAACCGGCTGTGCGGAAGCGGCTTGCAAGCCATTATTTCAGCCAGTCAGAATATATTACTCAATGATACCGATGTGGCCATTGCGGGCGGAGCGGAATCGATGAGCCGTGGTGGTTATTTGTTGCCTGCTTTGCGCTGGGGACAGCGCATGAACGACGGCGGTACCGTGGATATGATGGTGGGCGCGTTAACCGATCCCTTTGATACTGTGCATATGGGAGTTACTGCGGAAAATATCGCTGCGAAGTGGCAGATTAGACGGGAAGAGCAGGATGCATTCGCCGTGGAAAGTCATCGTCGTGCGCTGCGGGCGATTAAGAATGGTCATTTCAAAGAGCAGATAGTGCCTGTGGAAGTGATTGAGTATAAAAAAACCGTTATTTTCGATACCGATGAGCATCCGCGTGAAAATGTGAGTATCGAAAGCTTGGCTAAATTACGTCCGGTTTTTCAGAAAGATGGCACAGTAACAGCGGGTAACGCTTCCGGCATTAACGATTGTGCAGCGGCATTGGTGTTGATGGAGGGTGAAGTGGCGCAGAAGCGTAATCTCACTCCGATGGCGCGGCTGGTTTCGTATGGTCATGCCGGTGTCGATCCAAAATTTATGGGCATTGGCCCAGTTCCAGCAGTTCAAAATACGTTGCGGCGTGCCGGCCTTAAAATATCGGATATTGATGTCATCGAATCCAATGAGGCTTTTGCTGTGCAAGCTTGCGCAGTAGCGAAGGAACTGCAGTTTGATCCGGAGAAAACCAATCCGAATGGCGGTGCCGTGGCATTGGGTCACCCTATCGGTGCGACGGGAAGTGTTTTGGTAATCAAAGCGATTTACGAGCTGCAACGTTGTGGCGGGCGATATGCGCTAGTTACAATGTGCATCGGCGGCGGGCAAGGGATTGCTGCTATTTTTGAAAGACTTTGAAAGATTCGCGAATGTTGGTTAACCGGAATTTCGCATTGACTGGGGTGGGTAATTAAGCTATAGTCACGTACTTTTTTAAGTACGGGTAAAAGCTGTCTTTCCAAGGGCAGGCGGTGAACATGTCTTGGATCAAGAATAGACCGCTCAAGATTGTTTTGCGCGTGCAGTTGCTGATAACGCTGGTGGTAGCCGTTGCTGTAGGGGTTTTTCTTGGTGCGCAAAGTGCGATATCAGCGGCATTGGGAGGAAGTGTAAGTATGATTTCCTCGGCAGCATATGCAATCATCGTTTCTCATCACAAAGGTTATACTGCTGGAGAGACGGTTAGAACGGCACTAAGAGCAGAATCGGTAAAGATAATATTAATCGTAAGCTTGTTATGGGTAGTGTTTAAATTTTATGAAAATCTAAATGCGTCCGCGTTTATCGGAACATTTATCATAACAGTTTTAGCTTATAGCATGGCATTGTTGGTATCAGACGATACAAAGTAAGATAAATTTATAAAAGTAAAGTAGGCACGCATGGCATCGGGAACAGAACTTACTCCAACATCATAT
This sequence comes from Proteobacteria bacterium ST_bin16, assembly GCA_002083595.1. Lineage (GTDB taxonomy): Bacteria > Pseudomonadota > Gammaproteobacteria > Burkholderiales > Nitrosomonadaceae > Nitrosomonas. The sequence goes on from MSXT01000044.1 coordinate 3,238, forward strand.
ATTGATCATCATTTAACCTATTTAACAACGCAAGTCAGTGAAGGTTCCTTTTGGGTGTTGCATGTTGATACTTTGATCACATCCATAATTCTCGGTGTTATCAGTTTCGGTTTTATTTGGCTGATTGTGCGTAAAGCTACGCCGGGTGTGCCTTCTAAAAGTCAAGCATTCGTTGAGCTGGCAGTCGAGTTTATCGATAACGAAGTAAAAAATACATTTCATGGTAACCGGCATGTGCTGGTTGCGCCTTTGGCATTGACCATATTCATATGGGTTCTGATGATGAATGCTATGGATATACTGCCAATCGATATCATGGCTTGGGTCACGGAAAATGTGTTCGGATTGCATAACTGGAAGATTGTGCCTACAACGGATGTCAATACGACTTTTGCACTGGCGCTTTCAATATGGTTTTTGATGATTTTCTTTAATCTCAAAGTCAAAGGGTTCGGCGGATGGATGCATGAGTTGTTCTGTACGCCATTTGGAAAAAGTCCGTTGCTCTGGATACTGAATTTATTATTTAATTTTATCGAGTATGTATCCAAGCCCTTGTCTCATTCGCTACGGCTTTTTGGAAATATTTATGCGGGCGAGATAATTTTCCTGTTGCTGGGTATGTGGGCGGCTACAGGGGTGTCTGGCACGATTTTTGGTTCGATTTTGGGGGCTGGTTGGGCAATATTTCATATATTGATCGTTACCTTGCAGGCATTTATTTTTATGATGCTGGCAGTGGTTTATATATCAATGGCGCACGAATCTCACTAAATTAAATTTTATAAGCTCATCTAGTAACATATTATTAATCTTAACAAAAGGAAATTAAAATGGAGAATTTGCAGT
>MSXT01000044.1:4277-49561 GCA_002083595.1 Proteobacteria bacterium ST_bin16
ATTATTGCTGTTGGTCTGGCTATGCTGTTTGCATTTGGAAACCCATTGTTGGCAGTGATTCAATAACAATGCTGTTGTTGTTTAGATCGGAAATTACAGGCTTGTCATGAATATTAACTTTACTTTAATTTCTCAGGCGATAGCCTTCTCGGTATTTATTTGGTTCACGGTCAAGTTTGTATGGCCACCATTGCTGCGTGCGATAGAAGAGCGTCAGAAAACGATAGCCGATGGTTTGGCTGCCGGAGAGCGTGGCCGTCATGAGCTGGAGTTGGCCAGTCAACGTTCATCTGATGTGTTGAAAGAAGCAAAACAACGTGCTTCGGAAATCATTCTGCAAGCTGAAAAACGAGCTACCGAGATCGTCGAGGAAGCTAAGCGAACCGCAAAAGAAGAGGGCGATCGCATTATAACGGGTGCCAAAGCAGATATTTCGCATGAAGTATTCAGCGCAAAAGAAGCGTTGCGTCAGCATGCTGCTCAGTTAGCAATTGCTGGTGCAGAGAAAATATTACGTCGGGAAGTTGATGCTAAAGCGCATGCGGATATACTGATTGCAATTGAGGAAGATTTGAAATAATGGCTGAAGCGATTACAGTTGCGCGACCCTATGCGGAAGCAGTGTATAAGCATGCTGTTGCTAATGATAGTTTGTCGCAGTGGTCAAAAATATTGCAGCTAGCTGGAATGATTGCTGAAGATAATGATATGAGATCACTGATCGGTAATCCAATAATTTCAGCAAAACAACTTGGCGAAATATTTCTAGAGATCGGGAAGAGTAAATTTAATCCCGAAGCTCGTAATCTAGTGATGTTGCTGGCAGAAAATAAACGGATATCAATATTACCGCAGATTAGTCAGTTATTTGAGCAGTTGAAAGCGCAACATGAGGGTGTTCTTGAGGCAAAAATAGTCAGTGCTTTCGCATTAGAAAGCAAGCAACTAAAAAAATTAGTTGATGATCTGGAAAGGAAATTCAAGCGCAAAATAGAAGCTCAGGTAAGTGTTGATCCAGAGTTAATTGGTGGTATAAAAGTTGAGATTGGTGATGAGATTCTAGATGCCTCGGTACGCGGTAAACTTGAAGCCATGGCCATTGCCCTTAAAAGCTAGGAGTTAAATGAAATGCAGTTAAACCCATCCGAAATCAGTGAGCTGATTAAAAAAAGGATAGAAGGACTTGTTGATACGGCAGAGGTTCGTACGCAAGGAACGATTGTTTCTGTAACAGACGGTATTGTTCGTATACATGGTTTATCCGACGTGATGCAGGGTGAGATGTTGGAATTTCCTGGCAATACTTTTGGTTTGGCGCTGAATCTGGAGCGTGATTCCGTGGGCGCCGTTATTATGGGTTCGTATGAACACATATGTGAAGGCGATACAGTCAAGTGTACTGGGCGTATTTTAGAGGTACCCGTAGGTGAAGGCTTGCTGGGTCGTGTAGTGAATGCGCTGGGGCAACCGATTGATGGTAAGGGTCCAATTACAGCGGCGAAATCTGAGCCGATCGAAAAAATTGCACCGGGTGTAATCTGGCGGCAATCCGTAGATCAACCCGTGCAAACTGGACTGAAGTCTGTCGATTCGATGGTTCCGGTTGGTCGTGGACAACGTGAGTTGATTATCGGTGATCGCCAGACAGGTAAAACTGCTGTAGCGATAGATGCGATTCTCAATCAAAAAGGCCAGAACATGCTGTGTATTTATGTGGCAATCGGGCAGAAAGCCTCTTCGATTGCTAATGTGGTGCGCAAACTGGAAGAGCATGGCGCCATGGAATATACCATTGTTGTGGCTGCAACAGCATCAGAGTCAGCGGCAATGCAATTTATCGCACCTTATTCTGGATGTACCATGGGTGAATATTTCCGTGATAAAGGCCAGGATGCACTGATTGTGTACGATGATTTAACTAAGCAAGCTTGGGCTTATCGCCAAATATCCTTGCTGCTGCGTCGGCCACCAGGCCGCGAAGCCTATCCGGGTGATGTGTTTTATCTCCATTCGCGTTTGCTGGAAAGAGCGGCGAGAGTAAGTGCTGCCTATGTCGAGAGAGCAACAAATGGTGCGGTAAAAGGTAAAACAGGTTCTTTGACAGCGCTGCCGATTATTGAAACACAAGCTGGTGACGTGACAGCATTTGTGCCAACGAACGTAATTTCAATTACTGATGGGCAGATATTTCTTGAGACAGACTTGTTCAACGCCGGTATACGTCCTGCAATTAATGCGGGGGTATCGGTTTCTCGTGTGGGCGGTGCAGCTCAAACAAAGGTCATTAAGAAATTGGGGGGCGGTATACGGCTGGCATTGGCGCAATATCGTGAATTAGCAGCTTTCGCGCAATTTGCATCGGATTTAGATGAAGCGACTCGCAAACAGCTCGAGCGTGGAAAGATGGCAACAGAGTTGATGAAGCAGCCTCAGTATGCGACGCTCAGCGTATCAGAGATGGCGCTTACACTATTCGCAATCAATAATGGTTATTTTGACGATGTTGAAGTGAATAGAGCACTTGCGTTTGAATCTGCGCTAAAAAACTATATTCGCGGTCAACATGCTGCAATTCTTGACAAAATTGAGAAAAGTAAAGAGCTCAATGCGGAAACAGAAAAAGAATTGATCACTGCGATCCAAGAATTCAAGCAAAACGGAACCTATTAAGCAAATGGCCGGCAGCAGAGAAATCCGCAATAAGATAAAGAGTGTAAAAAATACACAGAAGATTACGCGGGCCATGGAAATGGTCGCGGCGTCGAAAATGCGTAAAGCTCAAGATCGTATGAAAAAAGCCCGCCCCTATGGTGAGAAGATACGGAATGTGGCAGCTCATATGAGCCGGGCAAATACCGAATATCGGCATCCTTTTTTGATTGCGCGTGATACCGTTAAACGAATTGGTATCATTATCGTGACTTCGGATAAAGGCCTGTGCGGAGGGTTAAATACCAATGTCTTACGCAAAGCTCTGAATCAGATGAAGACCTGGAAAGCAGAAGGAGAGCAAATCGAAGTCTGCTGTATCGGTAACAAAGGCTTAGGTTTTATGAGCAGAGTTGGTGCAAGTATCACTTCGCAAGTAGTAAATCTAGGTGATACTCCAGATATAACAAGGCTCATCGGTGCCGTAAAAGTGGTTCTTGATGGTTATACCCAAGATCAGTTTGATCGAGTGTACATTTTTTATAATCGTTTTATTAATACCATGAAGCAAGAGCCTGTGATGGAACAATTGCTTCCGCTGACTGATGATCGTATGCAAAGTAGCGAACAAGATGGCGATAAATCTAAAGCAGCATGGGATTATATTTACGAGCCAGAAGCAAAGCCTGTCATTGATGATATCATGGTGCGCTATGTAGAAGCATTGATATATCAAGCAGTAGCAGAAAATATGGCTTCGGAGCAATCTGCCAGGATGGTGGCGATGAAAGCTGCATCGGACAATGCGGGCAATGTTATTGATGAACTGACATTAATTTATAACAAGTCACGACAAGCAGCAATTACGAAAGAGCTATCCGAGATCGTCGGTGGTGCTGCAGCTGTTTAAAACATTTTTGAATATAGAGTCTAGGGAACAACGATGAGTCAAGGAAAAATTGTTCAGTGTATTGGTGCGGTGATTGATGTGGAGTTTTCGCGCGAATCTCTGCCAAAGGTTTATGATGCATTAATTATGGAAGGTTCCGAGCTTACGCTAGAAGTGCAACAGCAGCTTGGTGATGGCGTGGTGCGTACCATTGCATTGGGATCATCTGACGGATTACGCCGTGGAATGATAGTGCAAAATACCGGTAAACAGATTACCGTGCCTGTTGGAACCAAAACACTGGGAAGAATTATGGATGTTTTGGGCCGTCCCATTGATGAAATGGGTGATATCGGTGCTGATCAACAAATGTCAATTCATCGTGAAGCACCTGCGTTTGATGAATTATCGGCATCAACCGAATTGCTGGAAACCGGCATTAAAGTGATTGATTTAATCTGTCCATTCGCTAAGGGCGGGAAAGTAGGATTGTTTGGCGGTGCAGGTGTTGGTAAAACCGTCAACATGATGGAATTGATTCGCAATATTGCGATTGAGCACAGCGGATATTCAGTATTTGCAGGCGTTGGGGAACGTACGCGTGAAGGAAACGACTTTTATCATGAGATGAAAGAATCGAAGGTTCTGGATAAAGTGGCATTGGTTTATGGGCAAATGAATGAGCCACCTGGAAACCGTCTCCGCGTTGCGCTAACCGGACTGACAATGGCAGAATCATTCCGTGACGAAGGCAAAGATGTGTTGTTCTTCGTTGATAATATCTACCGCTATACACTGGCTGGAACAGAGGTTTCAGCTTTGCTAGGACGTATGCCATCTGCAGTGGGGTATCAACCAACACTGGCAGAGGAAATGGGGCGATTGCAAGAACGTATTACATCGACTAAAACAGGTTCAATTACATCTATTCAAGCTGTTTATGTACCAGCGGATGATTTGACCGATCCATCTCCAGCAACAACATTTGGACACTTGGATGCGACCGTTGTGTTGTCGCGTGATATTGCATCGTTGGGAATTTATCCGGCTGTGGATCCTCTTGACTCCACATCTCGTCAGTTAGATCCGCAAGTTGTTGGTGAGGACCACTACAATACGGCTCGTGCTGTGCAGCAGACATTGCAACGTTATAAAGAATTGCGAGACATTATCGCGATTCTGGGAATGGACGAGTTATCGCCTGAAGATAAGCTGGCAGTTAGCCGCGCACGTAAGATTCAGCGGTTCTTATCTCAACCGTTTAACGTAGCTGAGGTATTTACCGGTTCACCAGGAAAATATGTTTCTCTTAAAGATACGATTAAAGGCTTTAAGGGAATTGTCGAAGGTGAATATGATGATTTACCTGAACAAGCATTCTATATGGTCGGTAGTATCGAAGAAGCTGTTGAGAAAGCGAAAACACTTCAATAAACCAAGAGGAAATAGCGATGGGTACCATATTTCATCTTGATATCGTTAGTGCTGAAGAATCTATTTATTCCGGTCCCGTTGAATTCTTGGTGGCACCGGCGCAAATGGGTGAAGTAGGTATTTATCCGCGCCATACACCGATGCTGACAAGAATCAAATCTGGGATGGTGCGGATCAAAGCGCAACTTAAGGAAGAAGAATTAATCTATGTGTCGGGTGGAATGCTGGAAGTCCAACCTGATGTGGTGACGATATTAGCGGATACTGCAGTGCGTAGTCACGATCTTGACGAAGCTAAAGCGCTCGAAGCGAAACGGGCTGCTGAAGAAGCAATGAAAAATCGAGAATCCGAACTGGATTACGCTAAAGCACAGGCCGAGCTGATAGAAGCCATGGCACAGTTAGCGGCAATTGATAAACTAAGAAAACGCGGTCATTGATTGTAAGTCATAAGTTCTAATGATGAAAAAGGCGACATAAGTCGCCTTTTTTGTATCTATTTATCAAACATTGATCTGGTTACAATAACTGGATTATAAGCAGTAAAAGATAATGCGCTGGATTACATCAAATCAACGAGGAGAATTGACTGCATTTGTTGTTCATTTATGGCGCATTTAGTTAAAATCCATTGAAAACTTCATTTCCAAAGTAGATTATCGTGTCCAAGCTTAATGTAGTGATACTGGCAGCCGGTGCTGGAAAGCGTATGCAATCAACCCTTCCTAAGGTGTTGCATACTTTGGCGGGGCGTCCACTGCTAATGCATGCCATTGATACTGCGCGCTTGCTTTCGCCTGACAAAATCTGTGTTGTTATAGGTCATGGCAGCGACCAAGTAAAACAGTCGATTACCGGCGATGATTTGACATGGGTGTTGCAGGCGCAGCAATTAGGCACCGGGCACGCGCTCATGCAAGTCTTGCCGCAGTTGAATACCGATGGATTCACGCTGGTTTTGTATGGTGATGTGCCATTGGTCCGGATTCAAACCTTGCAACAATTAATCGCAGCGGCAGGAGAAAAAGACTGTGCGCTTTTAACCGCAATAATCGACGATCCTTTTGGCTACGGCAGGATTTTGCGTAACCGGGAAGACGGGGAAGTGGTTGCAATCGTTGAGCAAAAAGATGCTACTGCAGAACAACAGAGTATCCGCGAGATTAATACCGGAATAATGCTCATACCCAATCAGCATTTGCATCAATGGCTACCAAAGCTTGAAAATAAAAACACCCAGCGAGAATATTACTTGACCGACATCATAGCGATGGCGGTAAAAGATGGTATATATGTCGCATCGTCACAAGCGAAAAATTTCTGGGAAGTGATGGGTGTTAATAATAAGCATCAGCTGGCTGAGCTTGAGCGCGTTCATCAAAAAAACCGCGCTGAGAAGCTGTTGGAAGAAGGTGTCAGCTTGCTCGATCCCAATCGGATAGACATACGGGGTGAACTGAGCTGCGGTTCTGATGTTGAGATTGATATTGACTGTATTTTTGAAGGGGTCGTTAGACTGGGTGATTCCGTCCGGGTAGGCGCGCATAGCATATTAAGAAATGTAACGATTGGGTCGGGGAGTATTATTCATCCCTTCAGTCTGATTGAAGATGCCGAAATCGGAGAAGATGGTAAGATCGGCCCTTACGCACGCATCCGGCCAGGGACACGGTTGGCTAAGAAAGTGCATATCGGAAATTTTGTCGAAGTCAAAAATAGTCAAATTGCGGCAGGAAGTAAAGCGAATCACTTAAGTTATATTGGTGATTCCACCGTAGGGGAAAATGTCAATATTGGCGCTGGAACAATTACATGTAATTATGATGGCGCAAACAAATATCGAACAGTCATTGAAGATGATGTATTCATCGGATCCGATACACAGCTGATTGCGCCCGTTAAGATTTCAAAAGGGTCGACAATTGGGGCTGGATCTACTATCACTAAAGAAACTCCGGAGAATCAGCTTACCTTGTCCAGATCGAAGCAAGTCAGCATTACTGGATGGAAGCGCCCACAAAAATCAAAAGCATAGTAAGTCTATGCATTATCGTTCTTTTAGCTTGAGTTGTGAGGAGAATGCGCTATGTGTGGAATAGTTGGTGCAGTGGCTAATAACAATGTTGTTCCGGTATTACTGGATGGATTATTACATCTGGAGTACCGCGGATATGATTCAGCCGGGCTCGTTGTTACCTGCAACGGTTTGCAAAGACTGCGAACAACAGGCCGTGTAACCGAGTTGCAGAAACTCGCACACGAAAAAAATACCCATGGCTTTGCCGGCATTGCCCATACCCGCTGGGCAACGCATGGCGCACCCTCCGAGCGCAATGCGCACCCGCATTTTTCCGGAATGCCGGATTCATCCGTGCGGATAGCTGTTGTGCATAATGGCATCATCGAGAATCATGAAGTCATGCGAAAGCGTTTGCAAGCGGAAGGATATGAATTTGTTTCCGATACCGATACCGAAGTCATTGCGCATCTCATTGCGTTCAATCTCAAGCATACCGACGATTTGTTAACAGCAGTCTGCACTTCTATAGACGAGCTACAAGGCGCATATGCTATTGCAGTAATGGAAGAAGCCCGGCCGGAAAGAATTGTGGTGGCGCGTAATGGTGCTCCATTGCTGCTGGGATTGGGTGAAAGCGGCAATTATGCAGCTTCTGATGCTTCTGCATTGTTAAAAGCGACTCGGAATATGATTTACCTGGAAGAAGGCGATGTAGCTGAGTTGACACGCGATGGATATCGAATTGTGAATTGTCTGCAGAGTAACTCGGTCAGGGAAGTCAAACGGACAGTACACGAGAGCAATCTTTCCAGCGAAGCGATTGAGCTCGGGCCATATACCCATTACATGCAGAAAGAAATTTTCGAGCAACCGAGTGCGGTGGCGAATACCTTGGAAATGGTCTTCAATGCGCAATCCATCTCGCCCAATTTGTTTGGCAGCGAGGCCGAGAAAGTATTCTCTCAAACCAAAAGTATTCTCATTCTGGCTTGCGGGACCAGCTACCATGCCGGACTGGTAGCGCGCTATTGGCTGGAAACCGTTGCCGGCCTTCCGTGCAATGTTGAGATCGCCAGCGAATACCGCTATCGCGATCCGATTGCGGATCCCCATACGTTGGTGGTTGGTATTTCGCAATCGGGTGAAACTGCGGATACATTGGCAGCGCTCAACTACGCAAAGAAACTGGGTCATCGATATAGTCTGGCGATTTGCAATGTGCCGGAAAGCGCATTGATACGCCAAACCGACCTGCGCTTTCTCACGCGTGCCGGGCCTGAGATCGGTGTCGCATCGACCAAGGCATTTACTACGCAATTGGCTTCACTATTGCTGCTGACAGTAACGTTGGCGAAAATGCGCCATAAATTATCCGCATCTGAAGAGCAACAGATGATCATGACGTTGCGTCATTTACCGATGGCTTTGCAGCATGCACTGCAAGTCGAACCGCAAGTGCGCATTTGGGCGGAAAGTTTTGCACAAAAACGCCATGCACTGTTTCTCGGACGCGGCGTTCATTATCCTATCGCCATGGAAGGCGCGCTTAAACTAAAGGAGATTTCGTATATCCATGCGGAAGCCTACGCGGCTGGAGAACTGAAACATGGGCCGCTGGCATTAGTGGATGATGAAATGCCTGTGGTTGCGATAGCGCCCAACGATCAGTTGTTAGGGAAACTCAAATCGAATTTGCAGGAAGTGCATGCCAGAGGCGGCGAATTATATGTATTCGCAGATGCCGATTCGCAGATTGCGCAGAGTGAAAATGAACATGTCATTCGTTTATCGGAACATGCCGGTTTGCTCAGTCCGATTCTGCACACTATACCGCTACAGCTGTTGGCGTATCATGTTGCCTTAGTGAAAGGTACGGATGTCGATAAACCGCGAAATCTGGCAAAAGCAGTGACGGTTGAATAAAAATTGCTATTGCGCACACCGGATCTTTTTCAATAAGACTGTATATATACCACTGAACTGCTCTTTCTTCTTTTATTGTTCATGAGGATTGATACTTTATCCATGGGATGCAGGGTGGTAATATAAAAATACTTAAACAAAAGGTATATACAAATGGCGGGTCATAGTAAGTGGGCTAATATCAAGCATAAAAAAGCTGCACAAGATGCTAAGCGGGGTAAAGTGTTTACACGGCTTATCAAGGAGATAACCGTGGCTGCTCGCATGGGTGGCGGCGATCCGGACAGCAATCCGCGCTTACGTTTGGCGGTGGACAAGGCATACGATCAGAATATGCCTAAGGATAATGTCGAACGTGCAATTAAGCGTGGCAGCGGCGCGCTGGATGGTGTCGATTATGAAGAAATCCGTTACGAGGGCTATGGGATCGCGGGTGCCGCCGTCATGGTGGATTGTATGACCGATAATCGTGTCCGCACGGTAGCCGATGTGCGGCATGCATTTACCAAATATGGCGGAAATCTAGGTACGGATGGATCCGTCAGTTTCTTATTCAAACATTGCGGGCAGTTAATTTTCGCTCCGGAAACCGATGAAGATAAACTGATTGAAGCCGCAGTGGAGGCTGGTGCAGAAGATGTGATCAGCAATGACGATGGCAGTATCGAAGTGATTACAGCGCCTTACGAATTTATTAATGTGAAGGTAGCGCTGGAAAAAGCCGGATTTAAAGCTGAACTGGCAGAGGTCACTATGAAACCCGGTAATGAAGCTGTTTTAACGGGCGATGATGCAGTAAAAATGCAGAAACTACTGGACGCCTTGGAAAATCTTGATGATGTGCAAAATGTTTACACTACGGCCGTACTTGATGAATAGAAATTCCGCCGATCAGCAGGTGATAAAATCCGCATTCTTGGCATAGATCCGGGTTTACGTATTACTGGTTTTGGCGTGATTGATAAAAGCGGGAGTAATCTAACCTACGTCAGTAGCGGCAGCGTCAAGACCTTGGCGGGCGAGTTGCCTTTCCGTTTGAAGTTAATTCTGAATAACTTGAGTGAAGTCATTGCTCAATATCAACCCGAACATGTCGCCATCGAACAAGTTTTCGTCAATATCAATCCTAAAACTACCTTATTGCTTGGTCAGGCGCGTGGCGCAGCGATTTGTGCCGCAGTCATGAATAATTTAACGGTGTCAGAGTATACCGCGCTGCAAATAAAACAAGCGGTGGTCGGGAATGGGCATGCAAAAAAAAACCAGGTGCAGGAGATGGTGGTGCGTTTGCTCAGATTGACCGGCAGCCCGAGTGCCGATGCCGCGGACGCCTTGGCTTGCGCGATCTGTCATGCGCATGGCGGGCTCGGTTTTGGGAAAATTGCAACCACAGGTTACCGCATGAAACGGGGGCGTTTGGTGTGATCGGGCGATTAACTGGTGTATTGCTGGAAAAACATCCGCCACAGGTTTTACTGGATGTGCAAGGGGTCGGGTACGAGATCGATGTGCCGATGAGTACTTTTTATGAGCTTCCGGCGCTTGGCGCACAGGTAACGTTGTATACCCATCTGGTGATACGGGAAGACTTGCATCTGTTATTCGGCTTTGCAACGGAATCGGAGCGGCAAACTTTTCGCCAGCTGATAAAAATTTCGGGTGTAGGTGCAAGAACCGCATTAGCAATTTTATCGGGGTTGAGTGTGCCGGATTTGCACCGAGCCGTTGGTGCACAGGATAGTGCACGGCTAATCAAAGTGCCAGGCATAGGCAAAAAAACGGCCGAACGTTTGTTGCTGGAATTGCGAGATAAGTTGGATTCCGCCGCGATCAGTTTGGACCAAACCCACGCCGCACCCACGCAGGGTAGTGACATACTCAATGCATTGTTATCGTTGGGTTATAATGATCGTGAGGCAGGCTGGGCGATCAAGCAGATCTCTTCAACAGCAACGGTATCGGAAGGCATACGCCAAGCATTACAGTTATTATCGAAGGAAAGGTAGCCGACTGAATGAGGAGTAGTGAATGATCGAAACGGATCGACTGGTTACCGCAATTACTTCATCATCGCAGGAAGAAATTCTGGAGCGTGCGTTACGGCCAAAACAACTGGAAGAATATGTCGGTCAGGAAAAAATACGCGGACAATTGCAGATATTCATTGAGGCAGCTAGAAAGCGGCGTGAAGCGCTTGATCATGTTTTATTATTCGGTCCTCCTGGTTTAGGTAAAACCACCCTCGCGCATATTATCGCCAGGGAAATGGGTGTGAATCTGCGGCAAACTTCCGGCCCGGTTCTGGAACGGCCGGGTGATTTGGCCGCTTTGCTGACCAACCTAGAGCCGAATGATGTATTGTTTATCGACGAGATTCACCGCTTATCGCCGATGGTTGAAGAAATTTTGTATCCAGCGCTGGAAGATTATCAGTTGGATATCATGATTGGTGAGGGACCGGCGGCACGATCGGTTAAGTTGGATTTGCCACCGTTCACTTTGGTAGGCGCAACGACACGCGCCGGTATGCTGACTAATCCGTTACGCGATCGCTTCGGCATCGTTTCCCGGCTGGAGTTTTATACACCGGAAGAGCTGAGCAAAATAGTGAGCCGTTCCGCAGGATTGCTGAATGTGAAGATATCCCCGGATGGCGCGTTTGAAATTGCACGCCGCGCGCGTGGCACGCCACGGATAGTGAATCGATTGTTACGCCGGGTGCGTGATTACGCTGAAGTCAAAGCCGATGGACATGTAACACGTGTAGTGGCGGATGCGGCCTTACGCATGTTGGACGTAGACGCCATAGGTCTGGATATCATGGATCGAAAATTATTGTTGGCGGTGCTGGAGAAATTTGGCGGTGGGCCAGTTGGGGTTGATAATCTCGCTGCAGCGATCAGTGAAGAACGGGATACGATCGAAGATGTATTGGAGCCCTATTTGATCCAGCAGGGGTTCCTGAAACGGACACCGAGAGGACGGATGGCAACAGCGGCTACGTATCAGCATTTTGGTATTAATTTGCCCAGAGATGGGCTCAGTAACGATCTGTGGGAAGAAGATAATTCATAGTTATTTGTTTTGGTATCTCAAAATTTATGCAAATCCATACATTACGCATCATCGTCGCTATTTTGCTGACATCGGTTGTCATGTTGTATTTTTATACGGATCGTGAAAAAAGCTACTACACTAAGGCTGCGGAACCGGCTGTTGCTCAGATTCTCACTGAAATTTCCAGTTGGGAAAAACAAAGATTGCTGCTTCACTTGGCGCCGGAAGCCAAGCAAACAATCAATGATGAGCAACTGGATGAATTGTTAAAATTGTATCGCGGTTTTGGCCGATTTCAATCCATTCAGGAACTTAATTTTTCGCGCACGGTGAGCGCATTCTCGCTGATGGGTGAAAAGCGGATCAATTACTCCGGCATAGCTAAATTTGATGTAGGCCTTGTCAATTTGAATATTACTCTGATTGAACGTGGCGGATTTTTTCTTGTTTATAACTTTACTTTGGCAAAAGCCAAGTAAGAATAATGTAATTAAAAGATTGACATAATCCATGCTATGATAGTTTGAACTATATTTTGGATATAGTAGTCATAGCGGTCGTTAGAGGATAGTTTTGTATGAATTTCACAAGGGAGGCTATTTAAATGAATCAAAATTACTCGACAGTTGCGCAAAGATCTACGTCTGCAATTGCAACAAATAAGGTGCTGCGTAATACCTATTTGCTTTTATCCATGACATTGCTGTTCAGCGGATTTACTGCTGCGCTTTCAATGATGATGAATACGCCACCGATGACCTATTTAATATCTGTTATCGGCGGTATGGTAATCGCTATGTTTGTGTTACCGCGTTTTGCCAATTCACCGGCGGGCATTGGAATCGTTTTTTTGATTACCGGCATGCTGGGATTTGGGTTGGGGCCAGTGCTGAGCATGTATGCATCTCTGCCTAATGGCGGCAATATCATTACGCTGTCGTTAGCTGGCACGGGTGTTATATTTATAGGTTTGTCCGCGTACGCATTGGCTACAAAAAAAGACTTCAGCTTTTTAGGCGGATTTTTGATGGTGGGTTTCCTGCTGGTATTGTTGGCAGCGCTGGCTAATATTTTTCTGCAGATACCAGCCATGTCATTAATGATTTCCGCAGTTGTTATCATGATAATGAGCGGTTTTATTCTGTACGACACCAGCCGCATTATTCATGGTGGAGAAACCAATTATGTATTGGCTACGATTGGACTGTACATGACAATTTTTAATATTTTTATCAGTTTGCTGCAAATATTGGGAATTATGAGCAACGATGATTAATTCCTAAGCTCGTTTGTTTTAGGCATTTGAAGCCCCGGTTTAGCCGGGGCTTTGTTTTGGAACGACTGTGCAGGTTAATTCGGGATCAATTATGGATTGGATGGAAATTATTTCTGCTTTGGCATTAATCGCGTTCATTATCTTTTTATTTCCGGCGGCCCGGGAAATGATAAAAAAACCCCCGCAGGGAACATCGTCCGATTGGATGAGTTTTGTCATTCCTATAATAGCTATAGCCTTATTTGTCACATTTTTGGTAATGTTGGTGTAACTCTAATTTTGTCGTGGGTAGGTAGAATTTCAGTCAAAGAAAATTTCAGATTGGAATGTGGTGGTGATGCATTTTAACGTAGCACTTGTATCAATAATTAAGATGAAATTTTCTGCTTTATGCGGCGTTTCTTAGTAGCGTTCTTAGGGCAATACCATTTTATAAGCATGGGAATATTGCTATAAAAATCATGATTTTTCCTTGTTTGAGGAGCGGTGGCATGCTAGAATTTCCATTCGATTAATTAGCATGTAGAAGATATCTATAACTAAGAAAATCTAAGTTGCGGATAATTAGGAAATTCGGCCAAGGAAATTTAATTAGCGTCAATCATGGTGTGGTTTTAACAAAGTAAGATTCTGGCGTATGACTTCCGTTAGCTGGCTGAACAAAAAAGCGTACAGGTAGGTGACGTTCTTGGTTGTACCTAGATCTGTAAAATTAGTAATCATGTGGGGGGGAAATATGAGAAGTAAATCAGTAGTAACGCTGTCGGGGATATCCGCTCTTGCTTTGTACTCAAGCATGGCGGTGGGATCTAAATATAATTTTCCAGAACCGCAGAGTGTCATAGCAAGAGATATCTACGATCAGCACATTTTGCTTATGTGGATTTGTTTGGCTATATTCATAGCCGTTTTTGGGGTTATGTTCTATTCAATACTCAAACATAGAAAGTCTTTGGGTTATAAAGCGGCGAATTTTCATCACAGTACAGCCGTTGAGTTTATTTGGACCATCATACCTTGTATCATTTTGATTGCAATGGCTTATCCTGCAACAAAAACAGTGATTGCAATGAAGGATACATCAAGTCCTGATATGACCATTAAAGCAACTGGCTATCAATGGATGTGGGGTTATGATTATCTCCAAGGTGAGGGTGAGGGTATTAGTTTCTATAGCAAGCTTTCGACACCGCCCGCTCAAGTTGAAAATAAAGCGCCTAAAGGCGAGAACTATCTGCTGGAAGTGGATAATCGTGTAGTGGTGCCAGTTGGGAAAAAAGTGCGCGTTATACTGACAGCAAACGATGTGATTCATGCATGGTGGGTACCAGCATTGGGTATCAAGCAGGATGCTGTGCCGGGTTTTATTCGTGACACATGGTTCACGGCGGATAAACCAGGGATTTATCGTGGTCAGTGTGCCGAATTGTGTGGTAAAGATCATGGATTTATGCCGATTGTGGTAGAAGTCATGGAAGCAGGTGAGTATTCGAAATGGGCGGCCGCTCAGTTGAATGCATCTGCAGTTAAAACATCAATGCATGTAGAAAATAAGTAAAAGGAGATAATTATGGCAGCAGTACATGGTGACGCACACGGTCACGGACATGATGATCATCATCCCAGTGGGATAATGCGTTGGGTTAGAACGACCAATCATAAAGATATTGGTACGATGTACCTATGGTTCAGTTTTACCATGTTTCTTGTGGGTGGTTTTTTGGCTATGGGTATTCGAGCAGAGCTATACCAGCCAGGGATTCAAATCTTAGAACCTGAATTATTTAATCAATTTACGACTCTTCATGGCTTAATTATGGTGTTTGGCGCCATTATGCCGGCTTTCGTGGGCTTTGCGAACTGGCAAGTGCCGCTAATGATTGGCGCGCCGGATATGGCGTTTGCGCGCATGAATAACTGGAGTTTTTGGTTATTGCCTGTAGCGGGAACTTTGCTTGTTAGTTCGTTCTTTGTGCCAGGTGGCGCAGCAGCGGGCGGTTGGACTTTTTATCCGCCACTATCAGTACAAGGTGGTTTGGGTGTTGATCTGATGATTTTCTCAGTGCATATCTTGGGAGCATCCTCAATCATGGGTTCGATCAATATCATAACGACCATTTTGAATATGCGCGCGCCTGGTATGACGCTGATGAAGATGCCGATGTTTGTGTGGACATGGTTAATTACTGCTTATTTGCTGGTATTGGTAATGCCAGTATTAGCAGGTGTGGTAACCATGTTATTGACCGATCGTCATTTCGGCACAAGCTTCTTCAATGCAGCTGGCGGTGGTGACCCAGTAATGTTCCAGCATATTTTCTGGTTTTTCGGTCATCCAGAAGTTTACATTATGATTTTGCCAGCGTTCGGGATTGTTTCTGAAATTATTCCAACGTTCTCACGTAAACCGTTATTTGGTTATTCATCAATGGTTTATGCTACTGCGTCGATTGCTATTTTGTCGTGTGTAGTTTGGGCGCATCATATGTTTACAGCCGGTATGCCAACTGTTGGTCAGTTGTTCTTTATGTACGCAACGATGTTGATTGCAGTGCCAACAGGGGTGAAAGTATTTAACTGGACAGCAACAATGTGGCGCGGCTCAATGTCTTTCGAGACACCAATGTTATTTGCAATAGGTTTTATTTTCTTGTTTGTAATCGGTGGATTCAGTGGCGTTATTTGCGCAATCGTACCGATTGATATTCAAGTGCAAGATACTTACTATGTCATTGCACATTTCCACTATGTGCTAGTTTCAGGTGCATTATTCTCGTTGTTCGCAGGTGTATATTATTGGTTGCCAAAATGGACCGGTCATATGTACAGCGAAACATTGGGTAAAGCGCATTTCTGGTTGTCAATGTTCTTCTTCAATCTGACATTCTTTGTTCAGCATTTCTTAGGTTTAGCTGGAATGCCACGTAGAATTCCGGATTACAATATCCAATTTGCTGATTTCAATATGATTTCAAGTATCGGTGCGTTTGGATTTGGATTGACACAATTGCTTTTCTTGTACATTGTGATTAATTGCATTCGTAGTGGAGAAAAAGCGCCACAAATGCCGTGGGATGGTGCAACGACTTTGGAATGGACACATTTGCCTTCACCGGCTCCATACCATAGTTTTGAAACACCACCTATCGTTAAGTAAATAGAGTAGTTAGGAAATCGTATGTCACAGGAAGCGGATCTGAAGCGCAAAAAGATTAGAACAGCAATGTTTCTATTAATGACTGTATTAGCGCTTTATATAACGGTAATCATAAAACAATGGGATTGATAAATAGCGATTCTAGAGCGAACGTGCTGATGTTTAAGAAGTTAATGATTTTCTCATTAGTGATGTTCGTATTTGGTTATGCATTAGTCCCATTTTATGAGAAGTTTTGTGAAGTAACCGGAATTAATAATCTGTTACAGCCAGATGTTCTAACTAAAGATAACTGGGTGGATGAGACGCGTTGGGTCACAATTGAGTTTGATGCCAATACAAGAGGATTACCTTGGCAATTCAAGCCTCTTCAGTCTAGCGCTCGCATTCATCCAGGAGAGCCGATTACTGTGATGTATGAAATTACAAACAGCTCAAATCGTGAGATAGCGGGACAAGCAATACCTAGTTATAGCCCACGGTTTTTGGAAAAGCATTTAAAGAAATTTGAGTGTTTTTGCTTTACAAAACAAGTGCTGAAAGCGAATGAAACAAGGCAAATGCCGGTTCAGTTTGTAATTGAACCGGGATTGCCAGCCGATGTGGATACTGTGACGATTTCATACACTTTTTTTGAATTACCAGATGGTGGTAGTACGACCAAAAAATAGGGGATAGAAGTTGAACAATGTTACTGATAAACAAACCAGTGGAACAATTTGGCAAGTTGCAAAAGCAGTAATGTTCGCCTTTATGGGAATACGAAAAAAAAGTGATCTTGAAAAAGATGCGGCAACGTTGAAGCCAGTTCAATTAATCATCGGTGGAATTATAGGTGGTGCACTTTTTGTAGTAGGCGTGATGCTTTTAGTCAGATTAGTTGTTAGTTAGAATTTGAGAAAAACATAAAAGTAGGAGGAGAGAAGAATGAGTCAAGAATCAGGACATTATTACGTCCCAGCTCCATCGTCATATCCAATTATTGGATCAACGGCGATTTTGTTTATGGGATCAGGCGCAGCTCTGACCATGAATAAAATAGAGCTAGGTTACGGTCTGTTAGCGATTGGTTTTGCAATTTTAATTTATATGTTGTTTGGTTGGTTTGGAACAGTAGCTAGAGAAAGTGAGAGTGGTAAATATGGGGAGCAAGTGGATCGCTCTTTTCGTTGGGGAATGAGCTGGTTCATCTTTACTGAAGTTATGTTTTTCTGCGCATTCTTCGGTGCGTTGTGGTACATGCGCAACCTTTCGATACCATGGTTACAAGAAGAAAGCACGGTGTTAGGTAACTCTTTCTGGTCTACCTATGACGGTACATGGCCGACAGCTGGTCCAGGCGTACACGAGAAATTTACATCGATGGGTGCATGGGGATTGCCAGCATTTAATACAATGTTGCTTTTAACGTCAGGCGTTACACTTACAATTGCGCACTGGAGACTGAAAGAAAACAGACGTGACGGACTAAAATTGTGGATGCTGGCGACTATATTCTTAGGCGCATTATTTATTGGATGTCAAGCATACGAATATATTCATGCATATAATGATTTGAATCTGAAATTGACATCAGGTGCATACGGTTCTACTTTTTTCATGTTGACCGGATTCCATGGCTTCCATGTGACAATCGGTACGATTATGCTGATTGTGATTTATTTCCGAAGCGTAGCAGGTCACTTTACGCCAGAACATCATTTTGGCTTTGAAGGTGTGGCATGGTACTGGCACTTTGTTGACGTGGTATGGCTTGGATTGTTTGTGTTTGTGTATCTGATGTAAATTATTCAGTCATAGCAAGTTAAGATTCCAGCCTTTGCACCGAAAAAGTTGTGAATTTCAAGTTAAAGTGAAAGCACAATAAAGTGTGTAAACAGCTGGAATCTTTGTTTAGATGATTAACAAACCGATCTGAATTTCATTCTTTCAATAAAAAATATCGGATTCCGGTAGTTCATTCAGAAGCAATTCACAATTCATATAGCAATATTCAAATAAAATGAATCTATTGGAGTATCGCTTTGAACCAAAACTGTGGGCAATTGCAATCACTATTGTTTCTGTAATAATTTTTATTGAGTTGGGTAAATGGCAATTATCGCGTGCAGAAGAAAAAAGTGCGCAATTTGAGCAATTGGAACAATACGCAAAACAGCCCGCAGTTTTATTGCCGGGTACCTTGGTAAAGTTAAAAGATTTTCAATATCGTGATGTGGAGGTAAGTGGAGAATACTTACCGGAGCATACAATTTATCTGGATAACAAAACGTACCATGGTCGAGCAGGCTACCACGTTATCACGCCGCTTAAAATTTTGAATAGCGCGCTTTATGTGATAGTAAATAGAGGTTGGGTTGCAACAGGATCAGATCGGTCAGTATTACCTGCCGTCGCGGAAGTACGTGGTGAAGTAAAAATTACAGGAATTGCAGCGTCGCCTGAAATTAGAACACTCGAGCTTTCGAATAAAGCTATTGAAGGACAGGTTTGGGATAATTTCGACTTACAGCGTTATCAAGAAGTCACTGGTTTAACATTGCAACCGCTGATGCTTCTACAGAAAAGTGAAGAAAAAGACGGATTGATACGAGATTGGAGTAAGCCTGATTCGGGTGCTTCTAAAAATATCGGTTATGCGGTTCAATGGTTTTCATTAGCTGCCACAGCAGCAATTATTTTCATAGTATTGAATGTCAAACGAAAAAATTCAAAAAACAAATAGACGTAAGTTTTTATTATTGTTAGCACTAATGTGCTCTCCGGTAGTAATTTCATACGCACTTTATTTCTTCGAATATAGACCTATTAGTACACATTATGGTGATTTGCTGCCTATTGTGAAAGTAGCGGGAAAAGGTACAAATCTGACGGATAACACGATTTTGCGCATGAAGGATCTGCATGGTAAATGGGTATTAGTTACGGTAGATTCTGGTCATTGCGATGAAGCGTGCAAAGAAAAATTATATTTCATGCGTCAAGTAAGACTTGTGCAAGGAAAACAAAAGCATCGGATCGAGCGGTTATGGCTCATTAATGACGATAGTGCGCCCGATGCTGAACTTATTAAAGAATATGAAGGCATGTTTTTTGTGAATGCTAAAAATAGTGAAATATTAAGTTTTATAGAAAATGCTGAAACGCAAACAAAACATATTTATCTCATCGATCCGATGGGTAATTTAATGATGCGATTCCCAGAAAAAGTTAATGGAACCAAAATGGGGCAGGATTTAAAAAGACTGCTGCACGTATCACAGATAGAACATTAAGAATGGCAGTTTTCTCATCGTGGAAAACTATGTGACTAATAAATAAAGAATATTTGATTTGCAAGGAGGTTAATAAGATGGCTATCAGTATGGCATTGCATGAGACAGCAACACGCATCAACCAATTTTACAGGCTGACAAAACCGCGTGTAGTATCTCTCATCGTATTTACCGCAGTTATAGGAATGTTTATGGCTGTTCCTGGTGCTGTGCCTTTAGATATTTTGCTATTGGGCACCATCGGTATTGCATTGGTTGCAGGGGCCGCGGCGGCATTGAATTGCTTGGTTGAACAAAAAATGGATGCTGTCATGGCCCGGACAAAAGGCCGTCCATTACCGCAAGGTAAAGTAAGTGTGCCTGAGACACTGTTCTTTCTGATGATTGTTGGCGGAGCAGGACTCTTCATATTATATGAATGGGTAAATGAATTGACCATGTGGCTGACATTAGGCACTTTTGTTGGTTATGCCATCATTTATACCGTCATTCTAAAACCACTGACACCACAAAATATCGTAATTGGCGGTGCATCAGGCGCTATGCCTCCGGTACTCGGATGGACAGCGGTGACTGGAGAGATCGCAAGTGATGCGTTATTACTTTTTCTGATTATTTTTGCATGGACTCCCCCTCATTTTTGGGCCCTTGCGTTATATAGAAAGAATGAATATGCTTCAATTGGCATGCCGATGTTGCCAGTGACACATGGCGACCAGTTCACAAAATTGCAGGTATTGTTGTATACCGTCATTCTGTGTGTAGTCACCTTTCTGCCATACGTAACCCAAATGAGCGGAATGATCTATTTGGTGAGTTCAACGATATTAAATGGCATTTTTATGTACTACGCTATAGAGATTTATCGTAATTACAGCGATCAACTGGCTCGTGAAGCATTCCGCTACTCGATACTTTATTTAGCGCTGCTGTTTGTTGCGTTGCTTATGGATCACTATTTCTTTTTTTAGATGAGCAACTAAGCTGCGCCTGTGATATTTGATAAGCCGCTGTAATGATCAAATATCGCAAGCGCAGTTTCGCAATTGAAACTTCAAGCTTATTCGACTGCGGGAAATAATTTGCCTGGATTAAGAATATTATTGGGGTCAAACAGTTTTTTGATATTCCGCATTAAATCTAAAGTCACACAATCAATTTCTTTGCTTACAAAAGCTCTTTTCTCGCTGCCCACGCCATGTTCTCCTGAAAGCGTACCGCGAAGCTTGATTACTAAGTCGAATATTTCATCCAAACAGCGTTCCGCTCGTGTTACTTCATCCGCATCATCAGGATTAATCAGCAGGTTAACATGGATATTGCCGTTACCGGCATGACCAAAATTCACATTCTGTAGATGATAGTGCGCACATAATTGCGTTAATCCATGCAGGAATTGCGGCAATGTGTTAACAGGCACGACAACATCTTCATTGATTTTTTTCGGTGCAATTTCACGCAGCAGGGGTGAGAGTGCCTTGCGTGCTTGCCAAAGCATGGTGTTATTTTCGACCTTGCTTGCATGAATTAAGCCGTCAGATTGGCATGCGGATAGAATGACCGCGATCGCATCGGTAATATCTTTGTGAAAACCATCAACTTCAATCATCAACATGGCATTGGTATCCAACGGAAGCATGTCAGGGTAGCGGCCTCGTATCAGATTCAGTGAACCGGAATCCAAGAATTCAAGCGCACTAGGCAGTTGTGGCTGCGCCATAATTTTAACGATGGCTGTCGTGCAGCTTGTTAAATCACGAAAATGCGCTGTGATACCGGCAACGGCGGCAGGTGATGCAGACAGTTTAAGTGTCGCTTCCGTAATCACAGCTAGTGTGCCTTCAGAACCAATCAGCAAGCGCGTGAGATCATAGCCGACAACACCTTTGGTGGTATAGCAACCGGTGGTAATAAAATCACCCGCGGCAGTAACGGCTTTCAAACCTAAAACATGTTCCCGGGTTGTACCGTATTTGACAGCGTGTGGTCCACCCGCGCCAGTTGCAATGTTTCCACCGACTGTTGAGAACATCGCACTGGAAGGATCCGGCGGCCAGAAGAAACCATACGGCTTCGCTGCATCTTGCACGGCTTGATTCAATACACCGGGTTCAACAACAATTACCCTATTAGCGGGATCAACCGAAATAATGTTCAACATGCGCTCCATCGACAACGCTATACCGCCTAATTCCGGCAGACTGCCGCCCGCTGTCCCCGTGCCGCACCCACGTGGTATGAGCGGTACTCGATAGCGATTGCAGAGGGTAACGATGTTTTTTACTTCTGCGGTGGTGAGCGGAAACAACACGGCATCAGGAGGAAAAATCTTGCGGCTGTTGTCATATGCATAAGCATAACAATCTACCGGGTCGGTATAGAACCGATCCGGCGGAAATGTGGCATGTAATTCAACAAGCAGATTTTCCGGCAGCATATTTACTAATGGCTTGATTGCCTAATTCAAATATTCAAATACTTTGACGACCTTCTTAACGCCTGAAGTTGAACTGGCAATTTGCGCGGCATTGTCCGCTTCCTGGCGTGTCACTACACCGAGCAAATAAACGACTTCGTTTTCAGTCACAATCTTGACGTGATTGATTTGAAATTTTCGTTCAGCAAGAAAGCGTGCTTTCACTTTGGAGGTCAGCAGCGTGTCATTGCTGCGAGAGGCTAGCGAAGTGTGTCCGGCAACTGCAATTTCGTTGAAAATCCTGCGTACGTTATCAACGCCCATAACAAGCTTCCCGATATCCGTTTTGATATCCTCTGAGGGTGCTTCACCGGTTAACAGAACCATGCGGTTGTAGCTGGTGATATTGATGTGCACTTTATCACCAAATTGCTGGTGAATGCGCCGACCACTCTTCAGTTCAATACCTTCATCCTCGATGAACATACCGCTGGTTCTGCGATCTTCAGAGATATACGCTCCAGTTCCTGCTGCGGTGCCGATGGCAAACATAGGCACACACCCTATCAGGAAAGGCAGGAATATCAGAAGAGACAACCAGCAGCGATCATAATATTTCATTTTTCGGCTCCGTAGAATTCAAATCTTAATGGCCGATAATACAGTAAAATAGCTGGACAACGAATAATCAATTGCCTCGTGGCGAAGCTAAAAAGTTGTAATTTTACGCAGATGATGGACACAAAAGAATCTCTACAATTGCTGACTGCACAAATGCCAGGCATAGATAACAGTGAAACCTCATCAGCAGTGCTGGGTGTTGCCGTGGGCGAAGATCGTTATCTGATACCGATGACAGAAGTCAGTGAAGTGATCGCGATACCCAAGTTAGCGCATGTCCCGCTTACACAACCGTGGTTTCTTGGGTTAGCCAATGTGCGCGGAAATCTTTACGGTATTACGGATCTTGGTGTTTATCTGGGCGGCGATCCGGTGCCATTCAATTTAAAGTCACGCATTCTGCTGGTCATGCCGGGGAATAAGTTGTATGGCGGTTTTATTGTCAATAGCATGTTGGGGATCAGGGATTTATCCGAGTTCGTGCCGGCAAAACTGGCAAAGAAAAAGTTACCTAAGTGCGTTACTGCGCAATATAAAGATGCAGAAGGGCGGCAATGGCGTGAGTTGAGTTTGTTCAAATTAATCGGTGATGAAAAATTTTTACAAGTTGCACGCGAATGAGAAATTTTTTTATCAGTGGCTTATTTTTGGAATTGTTTGAAAAGAGATTGAGAAAGTTATGCTGACCTCCCCTATCGTTGCGAAAGACAAAGCCAAGATTCTGGCTGAAGCGCTGCCGTACATTCAACGTTTTCATGGCAAGACCATCGTCATTAAATATGGCGGTAATGCGATGATTGAAGAAAATCTGAAACATGGTTTCGCGCGTGATGTTGTGCTGCTGAAACTGGTCGGTATGAATCCGGTGGTTGTGCATGGCGGCGGTCCGCAGATCGACGAAATGCTTAAGCGTGTCGGCAAACAAGGTGAATTTATCCAAGGCATGCGCGTAACCGATGCTGAGACCATGAATGTGGTTGAAATGGTATTGGGCGGATCGGTGAATAAAGATATCGTGAATCTGATCAATCGTCATGGCGGTAAAGCAGTCGGTCTAACAGGTAAGGATGGTGCTTTTATTCGCGCCAAGAAAATGCTCATGGCAGATCGGGAAACCGCTGGAAAATGGATTAATATCGGTCAAGTCGGCGAGATCGAGTCGATTGATCCTGCGCTGATCGCGCTCCTCGATACGCAGGATTTCATTCCAGTTATCGCACCAATCGGTGTGGGTGTAGACGGCGAGTCCTACAATATCAATGCAGATCTGGTGGCTGGTAAATTGGCGGAAATCCTTAAGGCGGAAAAACTGATTCTGTTATCCAATATTCCGGGTGTTTTGGACAAAGAGGGCAACTTGCTAACTGGACTGACTGCGCAAAGAGTGGATGAATTATTTGCTGATGGTACCATTTCCGGCGGTATGCTGCCCAAGATTGGCTCGGCACTCGATGCTGTCAAGAAAGGGGTTAAATCCTGCCATATCATTGATGGGCGAGTAGAACATGCATTGCTGCTGGAGATTTTGACCGATCAAGGGATCGGTACATTGATCAAGGAAAATTAGCGGATAATCCGCTAAGCACAGCTACCAGCGCTTGCCCAGAGCTGTCAAAATACCGCGTAGAATCTGTACTTCTTCCTTTTCCAAACGTGCGCGGGCAAACAGGCGGCGGATACGCTGCATCAGTAATTTGGGTTTCTGCGGATCGAGAAAACCGCTGGCGGTCATCAGCTGTTCAAGGTGCGTATACAATAATTCCAGTTCATTGAAGTTTGCCGGTACTCCACTTACGGCCGGACGTGTTGGATTTTCGGTAATTGCCATGCGCAATTCATAAGCCATCACTTGCACGGCACTCGCCAGATTCAGCGACGGATATTTCGGATTTGCAGGGATATGAATAATGATCTGGCATTTGTTCACTTCCGCAGCAGTCAGGCCGGAATTCTCACGGCCAAATAGCAACGCTACCGGTTGCAGCCGTGCTTGCTGCACTAATTCCATTGCACCCTGCCGTGCATCGAAAATGGTGTGCGATAGCTCGCGTGGTCGCGCGGTAACTGCTGCGGTTAGAACGGTATTTTCCAATGCCTTGTCAAGTTCTACGCAAACATTAGCTTGTTGCAGAATATCGATGGCATTGGCTGCCCGGGCGTCAGCTTCCGCATCGGGAAAGCATTTCGGATTGATCAGATACAATGAATGCAGCCCCATTGTTTTCATGGCACGCGCAACCGCGCCGATATTGCCGGGGTGACTCGTGTGGCTTAGCACGATACGGATGTTATCTAGCGGACAAGGTGTGTTCATGTGAATGGGTTGATCTCAAGCGGCGTGCGCGGTTAATGACTTTGCCAATTTATATCAATCGCCCCGATTTTAGCAAAACAAAACAGTCGGTAAAGCGCATCTGAAGGTGCGTCAGGACTTTTTGTATAATTCTGCTTACGGAGGTTGCTGTGAGGGATAATTAAGGTCTTTATTTGCAAATGAATTTAGAAAAATATTGACATAAAACCCCATAACAAGTTCTAATACGCGGTTCTATTGACCAAATAAATTAGAGAGAAAAATGAAACGTACTTATCAACCTTCAGTGACAAGAAGAAAACGTACACATGGATTTCTAGTGCGCATGAGAACGCGCGGTGGTGCGGCTGTGATTCGCGCTCGCCGGGCAAAAGGCCGTGCTCGATTAAGCGTTTAAATCTGATCGGATAATTTTTATTTTTAGATTTGTTGAAACCTATTCTTTGCCGAAAAGTTACAGGCTACATAAGGCAACAGAATTCGCAGCAGTAATCAATTTACGATGTCAGACCAACGGTGATTTAATTCAAATTTATATGAAGCCGAATGAGTTTGAATATGCGCGGCTGGGTCTAATTGTTGCAAAGAGAATTGAACGATCCGCAGTGAAGCGCAATAAGATTAAGCGCATTTTGCGGGAGACATTTCGCAAGAACCGGTTTTACGATCAAACGATAAAAATGGATTGGGTTATGCGGTTGCGACGGCCTGTTCGGAGCAATGAACTAAAGAAACTGGCGGCTGAGACACAATTACTAATGCTTCAACTACAGCAATGTCACGGTTAATTATTGCTTTAATAAAATTCTACCAATATTGTATCAGCCCCCTGTTTGCGCCATCGTGCCGTTTTAGTCCGACTTGCTCACAATATGCTCTTGAAGCATATGAAAAATATGGTTTGTTCCATGGAACGCGGTTGAGTGTTTGGCGCATCCTGCGATGCAATCCTTGGAGTAAAGGTGGTTATGAGCCCGTTCCTTGATGCCAAGTCAATTCGACTGTAGTTAAGCATATAATTTATTGCTGTATACGTACAAAATTTTCGACAAAATAGCGCTGCGATAAATGAAAAAAACAATAACTGAACGGTTTTGTCGAAAAATTAACTTGATTAGATAAATAATGGAAACAAAAAAACTCGTACTTATCATCATTTTCTCCACGTCACTATTGTTTTTGTGGGATGCATGGCAAAAAGAATTATATCCGCCCGCTTCACAAGTCATGTCCGGAGCAGTTTCGGGTTCCGCGAATCAGCGCCATGACCCATCATTGCCGGTACCCAGCGACGAATTGACTGCTTCCGCAGCCGGAGGATCCGGGGCCATTCCGGAAATTGATGGTGTTAATTCATCCGTGACACCGAATCTATTTACAATTGGTGAGAAAATCCATGTCAAAACAGATCTGGTTGTTGCGGAAATCGATACTGCAGGCGGTGATATCCGGCAGCTCGGTTTGATTGCGCACCCATCCCGAGAGGATGTGAACAAACCCTACGATTTGTTGTTGGATAAAGCCGCACGGTTTCAAGTTGCTCAAGCCGGATTGATTGGCGATGGATTACCCAATCACAAAACAAAGTACACCGTAGATTCAAATAATTATGTGCTTGAATCCGGGCAGAACAAGGTTGTGGTACGACTTCTCGCACCGGAAGTGGATGGTATACAGGTCGCCAAGATTTATACTTTCCATCGCGGCAGTTATGTTATTGATGTTGAGTTTGAGATCGTAAATCATAGCGAAGCTACGATCATGCCGTTCTCGTACTTTCAAATGCTGCGGGATGGGAACGATCCTACCGGTGCCAGCACCATGGTTCATTCGTATACTGGTGCCGCAATGTATACGGACGCAGAAAAATTCCTGAAAATAAAATTCTCCGATCTCGATAAAAATAAAGCGGAATATCCCACCAATGCGGATAATGGCTGGATCGCCATGCTCGAGCATTACTTCCTGACGGCTTGGTTACCTCCGCAAAACACCCCGCGTGAATATTTTGCCAAGCGTTTGGCACCCAATCAATATACTGCGGGCGTTATTGCACCGGTTGGCGTTGTTGAGCCAGGACAAGTGAAAAATATTACGATGCCGCTCTATGCAGGTCCACAGGAGCAGAATAAGCTTGCCGAGCTGGCGCCCGGCCTCGAATTGACAGTGGATTATGGCTGGTTAACAGTCTTGGCTGTACCACTTTTCTGGTTGCTTTCCTTTTATCATTCATGGACTGATAACTGGGGCGCGGCGATCATTTTGCTGACATTAACAGTCAAGCTGCTGTTTTTTCCACTGTCGGCTGCGGGCTACCGGTCGATGGCAAAAATGCGGCTGGTGACACCCAAATTGCAGCGGATACGTGAGCAATATGCCAGTGACCGTCAGCGTATGCACCAAGCGATGATGGAATTCTACAAGGAAGAGAAGATCAACCCGATGGGAGGGTGTTTGCCGATTCTGGTGCAAATTCCGGTATTTATTGCACTGTTTTGGACGTTGCTGGCTGCCGTTGAACTCCGTTATGCGCCGCTTGCGTTATGGATAACCGACATGTCGGTACCTGATCCCTATTATGTATTGCCATTGATTATGGGTGTGTCGATGTGGGTTCAATCGAAACTTAGCCCGACACCCACTGATCCAATTCAGGCAAAAGTCATGCAAATTATGCCGGTTGCTTTCAGCGTGTTCTTTTTCTTCTTTCCGGCGGGGCTTGTACTTTACTCACTCTGCAATAATATTCTGTCCATTGCGCAACAATGGCAAATAACACGCATGTTTGAGAATAAAGCGGAAGAAGAAGCCAACAAAGATAAAAACAGAAAGAAAAGTAAGAACAAACCTGAGTCAGCTAAAGAGAATTCTCAACCAGCAGTGCTGATTGACGAAGGAGAGGAAGCAGTTAAAGCAGAGACTGCTGCCGCTGCCAGCAGTCAAGAAAATGAGAAACAACAGCAACAATCCAGCCAAGCGGCTGCTTCCGCTAAAGGCAAAGCGCCGGTAAAAGCGAAGAGTGTCCCTGCTGGCAAGAAAGCGAAGAAAAAATAAAAAATCATGACGGGTTATTGCTCATCATCAATAACCCGTCATGATCAGTTACAGCAAAGTAGTCATGGAGATGATCTATAGCAGGCTCTGATATCATTGCAGCAATTGCAACCCCGCCCGGTCGCGGTGGAATCGGAGTCATTCGGATTTCCGGCAAGCATCTGACAAAATTGGCGGAAGCAATCCTTGGCAGACTCCCGAAACCGCGTTATGCGTGTCTCAGCCAGTTTCTGGATGCCGGTGGACAAGTCATCGATCAAGGTATCGCGCTCTACTTTCCTGCACCTCATTCCTACACGGGCGAAGATGTCCTAGAGTTACAAGGGCATGGCGGTCCAGCCGTCATGGATTTATTGCTCGATCGCTGTCTTGCGGCCGGTGCCCGTTTGGCGCAACCCGGTGAATTTACGTTACGCGCTTATCTCAATAACAAGATTGATTTGATTCAAGCGGAAAGCGTCGCAGCGATTATCGAAGCCAGTACCCATGAAGCCGCGCGCTGCGCAATCAACTCATTGCAAGGGCATTTTTCATCCCGGATTGAAGAACTCGTCAGCATATTGATTAAGTTGCGCATGCTCATAGAAGCTACGCTGGATTTTCCCGAAGATGAAATCGATAATTTGCAAACGTTACGCATCGACGAGAAATTAGCGCAAATCTATGCGCTGCTTGAGCAGATATTTCTGGCCGCACGGCAAGGTAATTTGTTGCAGGAGGGTATTCGCATCGTTTTGACGGGAGCACCCAATGTTGGTAAGTCCAGCTTACTGAATCAATTGGTGCAAGAAGAGGCCGCTATCGTCACAGAAATTCCCGGAACCACACGCGATACAATTCAACGCACTATTTCCCTTGCCGGTATGCCAATTCATATCATCGATACGGCCGGACTGAGAGAAACCCAGGATGTGGTTGAACAAAAAGGCATTGAGCGTACGCATGCTGCGATCAGGGATGCCAACATGGTGCTCCGGCTCATTGATAGCAGTCAACCCCAGCCCGCTGAAAACAATCCGGCACAACATGCTATTCCGGCCGGTAAACCACAAATCACAGTATTCAACAAAATTGATTTAGTCAGTGAGAATCCAAGAACCGAAGATCAGGAAGGACACAGCGTCATTTATCTTTCGGCCAAAACCGGCGTGGGTATTGAACTACTGCGCAGCAAAATATTGGAAATCGCAGGCTGGCAATTTAATCAGGCCGGGGAGGGTGTGTTTATGGCCAGACAGCGCCATCTGGAAGCACTGAACCAAGCCAAGAAGCATCTGGAAAATGCGCAGAGATTCACTGTAGGTGAATATCAATTGGAGCTGCTGGCGGAAGAATTAAGATTGGCGCAAAACGTTTTGTCGTCGATTACAGGACAATTTACCGCCGATGATTTGCTCGGGGAAATTTTTTCGCATTTTTGCATTGGTAAGTAATATCGCCAGCGCCTATCAATTTGCTCGAGTCTTATAAAGTCCATCGCTACAGAAAATGATCCAGCAATTTGCGGCTATGACGGTCCAGTGCCGTGCGGTCACGAAGCAGAAAATGGATGCCATGGTTATCGGTGATCATTAGCGACGATACGGTTAAACGGCGGATGTCCTCTTCTCCCTTCAGAATCAGTACCGCTGCGCCACGATCTGTTTCGACATGCCAGGTGCTTGGCGTGATGAAACCGGAGACTTTCGTGATGCGTTTTATCTCCGGCATAAATTCACGGCTTGCCAGCTCTGATTCAATCAACATGCGATACGCTTCCGGTAAATCATCGAATCGCTCTATCCATGCCAGCTCATGACCATGCGAATCGATCAGCGCGATGCCTTGTCCCGGATCGGTAATCGGAAATGACCGCACGGGAGTCACACCTTCGTGCGTGGCACCGGATTGATCGGTCAAAACCAAACGGCCATAGGAATTCCGGGTTAGTTGATAAGTAACGGTAGCACTCATTTGTGTTCTCCTGCAATGCTGTGTTCCGCAGCGGAAATCAGTGCCCGTTCTTCTTCATCGATATTACGTGCTTGCGCTAAATACAGCCGGTGATAGTAGCCCTCACGCGCCATTAATTCAGCGTGATTGCCAACTTCCACGATTTTGCCGCGATCCAGGACAATCAACCGGTTGGCTTCGCGCAGAGTCGATAGACGATGTGCGATTGCGATCGTGGTTCGGCCGCGTACCAGATTATCCAATGCTTTCTGAATATCTTTTTCCGTGGTGGTGTCGACCGAAGAAGTGGCTTCGTCCAGGATGAGAATACGCGGATTAATCAATAGCGCGCGCGCGATTGAAATGCGCTGACGTTCACCGCCCGATAATGCTTGCCCGCGCTCGCCAACCAGCGAATCGTAACCATGCGGCAGGCGTAAAATAAACTCATGCGCATGCGCCGCTCGCGCCGCCGCGACAATTTCTGCGCGGCTCGCGTCTGGTTTGCCATAAGCGATATTCTCAGCGATAGTGCCGAAAAACAGAAAGGGCTCTTGCAGCACCAGACCTATATGTTTGCGATACTCAGCAAGCGGTAAGGTACGGATGTCGTGTCCGTCGACCAGAATGGCGCCTTCAGTGACATCGTAAAAACGGCAGATCAGGTTGACCAGCGTGCTTTTTCCCGAACCGCTGTGCCCAACCAGGCCAATCATTTCGCCGGGTTTAATAACTAGATTGATGCCGCGCGTTATACTGCGAGTTCCATAACGGAAACCAACGTGACGCAGCTCTATTTGCCCTTGAATCGTTGGTAAATGTACCGGATTGGCCGATTCCGGAACGCTGGATACATGATCCAGAATGTCAAAAATGCGTTTGGTGCCAGCTGCCGCTTTCTGGGTGATCGATACAATCCGGCTCATTGAGTCGAGCCGGATGTAGAAACGGCCAATGTACGCAAGAAATGCGGTCAGCACCCCAACAGTAATTTCATCTTGCGATATTTGCCATATGCCGAATACCCATACGACGAGTAACCCGACTTCGGTCAGCAGGGTGACTGTCGGCGTGAATAGTGACCAGATTCTATTGACGCGATCATTGATTTGCAGATTGCGCTGGTTTGCTGCATGAAAACGCGCCGCTTCTCTTTTCTCTTGCGCGAAGGCTTTAACTACCCGGATACCTGGAATTGTGTCTGCGAGCACATTGTTCACTTCGGCCCAGATGCGATCCACCTTTTCAAAACCAATCCGCAAGCGGTCGCGAACTAAATGAATCAGCCATGCGATAATTGGCAGCGGTATCAGCGTTACCAAAGCTAGCCAGGGATTGATCGACACCAAAATGATAGCCGTCATGCAAATCATGATGACATCCGTGGCGAAGTCGAGTAAATGCAATGAAATAAAAAGATTAATGCGGTCAGTCTCAGCACCGATACGCGCCATCAAATCGCCGGTCCGCTTGCCGCCGAAATATTCCTGCGAAAGGTTCAGCAAATGCTCGTAGGTGGTGGTGCGCAAATCGGCGCCGATACGCTCTGAAACCAGCGCCAGCATGTAGGTTCGCGCCCAGCCCAGCATCCAGGCAAGGATCGCCGCTCCCAGTAAACCGGAGAGATAGAATTGTACTAAGTCGGTATCGATAGGCTGGCCATTCTGATATGGAATCAATACATTATCCATGAGTGGCATGGTTAAGTAGGGTGGCACCAAGGTTGCGGCAGTGCTGCATAAGGTCAGCAGAAAACCGATGAGCAGTCGTCCTTTGTAGGGCTTTGCGAAGCGCCACAAGCGTAGCAAGACCCAGGTGGAAGGCGGTATATGATTTTGTTTCTCACAAACCGGGCATTCATCCTGTTCAGCGGATAGAAAAGCGCCGCAATGGGGACATTGAGCCGATGCCTGGGAGGATTCAGGCAGTTTGCCATCGACATGATAATCCAATTGCTGCGTAAAGCACTCGATCAGCCGGTTCGCCGCCATGACATTACCTAAGCGGTAACGCCAAAAGGCCAGCCGCGTATGCGGATCGAACAATTCCAGACAGCCAACACCGGCATGATCACGCTGTGTCAGCTGCAATCCTTGCTGATAAGTCCATGTTTGCCAAGTTTCATCGCCAGCCATTTTTGCCAATACACGTTTATTCGTTGCGATGACGATGCCTGTAGCAAAATGCAGCTGGTGGTCGAGATCGATTTCAAGCCAGGCGAGAATGCTTTCTTCGTTGATCAATTGTGAAGAAAGCGCATTGAGCCATGCTGAAGGTAAGTTGCTTAATGATGAATGAGGGAGTTGTTGCATGAATTAAACTGCAAAAAAGATAAAATGAGATTTTCTTTAGAAAGTGAAGTAAGACACGCAATCAACCCCTTAATGGATTGATTATAGAATTTTCCAGCATGCGTTTTTTATAGCCTCAACATCCGGCCGGACAACGTGATTGCTTCTGGTTTATGTTTGCCAGTTGCAAGCTGCTGGAATTTTTTCCTAGCCTTTTCGATTATTGCAGCTTTAGTTCTTTCCTTAAAGAATCAGTGAATTCAGGCGAGGCATTAAAGAAAGAAGTAGGTCCATTAGGGATCTAATTTTTCATCTAGTTCACTATCAGCGCGGGCTTCCGTGGGTAAATCCTCGATCAATTCCGGTTCACTCTCAATTTGAACATTTGCCGGAGAGTCATCAATTTCCTCAGGGATAGGCTCATTAGCGATAAGAACCTCTGCGGATATGTCCTCAACCAATTGGAGTACATTGTCAATATAGGTATCGATCGATAACTCATCAATCAGTTTCGGTTCATTATCACTAAGACCGTCTGCCGATAAGCCATCAACCAGTATCGTAGTGTCTGCGGTTAGCCTGTTTCTTTCCAGAAATTGCCAATAAGTTGCCGACACCAAAGCAAAAGTGACCAACACGGCTACTAATAACAACAACTTTCCAGCATTGAAATGTTCGTTGTGTCCACCGAAAACGGACGTGCCATTACCTGAATTCATCATTTCCAATGTGGGCTGGCAATTTTCCAGAGCGGCACGGCGCGCCGCTTGCAGCCGATACAGGGTACTCTGCTTAATAGTTTCATTAGCACCGGTGTCCAATAATCTGGCAATTTCTTTTCCCAGTTCCTGCTCGTTCATAATTTCACTCCTTTTTCTCTGAGAATTGTAGCTAATGTATGAACTGCCCGTGAGCAATGTGTTTTTACACTACCTTCCGAGCATTTCATAATAGCGGCTGTTTCCGCCAAACTCATTTCTTCCCAGTAACGCAGTATGAAGGCTTCGCGTTGACGTGATGGCAGAATTTTTATTGCTTCCTCTATTAAATTAATGAGTTGTAATCTTTCAAGCTGAGCATGGGGATCATTGGATTCCTGCTTTACCTGTAAAGTTTCGAGTATATCGAAGTCTTCTTGATTCTTATCTTGATCATTGGGAGTGAATGCTGAAAACAGTGTCGTCCATAGTGAACGGATCTTCTGCCGCCGGTAATAATCGCGAATGGTATTTTGCAGGATGCGTTGAAACAATAACGGTAGCTCTTCGGCTGGTTTTGAAGCATAGCTCGCCGTCAGTTTCATCATGGAATCCTGAACGATATCCAATGCCATATGCTCGTCATGAACCGCGAACAAGGCTTGTTTATAGGCGCGCTTTTCGGTTGCAATCAGAAAATCTGAAAGTTCTTGTCGCGTGGCCAGGATTTGTAACCTTAAAGTAAGTGATTAAAAATAATTTAGAAAGTTAAAACTAACGGGGGCGAAATTTTTGTAGAATACTAAAATCTCGCGGGTTGCTGGAATAGTGTTAAATTTCATCAGAGATAAGAAAAAAGGATTTTATTTTTTTATGATCAGTTTAAAACTAAAACGAATAATTCCCTATTAGATTCATGCGTAATAATTTTATTACTATTCTACTTATTTTTCGCTAATACAAAACTCTTATCTTAAAACAATCTAACAATGATCTGCTTTTATGCAACAGCGCACAGTCAATTGCCCGCAATGCGGTAAAGAAGTAATCTGGGAACCGGCCAGCCGTTTCCGTCCGTTTTGTTCCGAACGGTGCAAAACGAACGATCTATCGCAATGGGCTCAGGAATCTTATCGCATCCCTGAAGCTGAAAAAGATCCGGAGAATACTATAACCACTGAGCCGATATAATGGATGAATCGATCTACGAGAAGAACCGCGAGTTACAGCGCAAGCTCGATCATCTGCTCAAACAAGCCAGGGCCAATGAGAAAAAGCAGGAGTTATATGAGACCTTTGGCTTTGAAATTATTGGCGCCAGCACACCCAAACAGCTGCGGGATTTGCTGTTATCGCAAACCGTCGAGCGTTTTCAGTTGCTCGATGTTGTTTTGTGTCTGGTTGACTACCATAAGGACACCGAGCGTCTGTTCTTTGAACGTGACGAAGAGGCGCAGCTGAGCTACGAGAACAAGCTTTTGATTCTCGATACCTTAAAAGATGCGGAAATCATCCATTCGCTATCCAGTCATCCGGTGCTGGGCGTGGAAGCATTGAAGAATTACCGCTGGATGATCGCCAATCTGAAAAGCCGCGATCAGGTAAAAAGTGCTGCATTTCTGCCGCTGCTGCGCGGCGATCAGATAATCGGCGCGTTATTGTTGCTTAGCCACGATCCGCATCGCTATCAGGCGGGTATCGGGACGCTTTTCTTGCAAAAAATATCCGCGATGGCTGCCGTTGCGATAGAAAACTGCCTCAATCAGCAGCGGCTCAAGGAAATCAGCTACCAGGATGTGCTGACGCAAGCGTATAACCGCCGTTATTTCGATTTGCGTTTCAAGGATGAGATTGCCCGCTGCATGCGCTGGGATGATGATTTGATCTGCATGTTTCTCGATGTGGATCATTTCAAGAAAATCAATGACACCTACGGTCATCAAACCGGCGATCTGGTGCTCCGCTATATGGTCGGCTTAATCAAGGAGCAAGTCCGGTCGTGTGATATTGTGGCGCGGTATGGCGGGGAAGAATTCGTCGTCGCTTTACCGTCGACAACGTTGCAAGCAGCGCATGAAATTGCCGAACGGCTGCGTCAAGCGATTTGTTCCACTGCGCTGAATTTTCATGACAAACAATTCACGGTATCGATTTCAATCGGTATTGCCAGCCTGCGAAGTTTGTTAACTGCGCAGCAACACGACGCGGATTTCATCTGCAACACCTTACTCGATCGAGCCGACCAGGCGTTATACGCCGCCAAATCAGGCGGCCGCAATCAGGTTGCGGTATACGCTGACGCCGATCTGGTTACGCATTGAAAACGAGGCGGTGCTTTCCGCTTACATTCACTCGATTCCGCGCATCATCGCAATGCCATGCGCGCGCATTTCCTGGGCGATGGGCAGATCTTCCCGGTGTAATCCGCCCAGCGCATAAACCGGCAGCGAATAACCGCGAATCAGCGTCGCAAACCTTCTCCACCCCAATGGCGATAATCCCGGATGGCTAAGCGTGGCTTGCACCGGTCCCAACACCACAAAATCAAGCCCCAGCTGTTCCGCGGCAAAAAGTTCTTCGGCGTTGTGGCAGGATGCGCCGCATAATCCATAGCCCGGATCGGGGCGGGATGACATGGTCATCAGCTGCGACGAGGTGAGATGCACGCCATCCGCGCCAAGTTCTTGCGCCAGTGCTGCGTTACCATTGATCAACACTTTTGCTTGATAGGGCCGGGCAAGTTCCAGAACTTTCCCGGTAAAGTCACGTAGTGCATCGGGCGTCATTTGCTTCTCGCGGATTTGCAGCAAGCGCAAGCCGTTTTGCAATGCGCGCTCGATGTGCTGTAATGCGGCTTCGATGCCGGTTTCAGCCGCGCGGGTGATGGCATAAACCGGCGGTAACCGCAGCGACTGCAAAATCGGGCCGTTGGCAGGCAGCATCGGAGATACTTCAACCTGCTGCGGCCATTGCCAGGACAATCCCTGTTTTTCCCGAGGTGAAGGCTGGCCTTCCCATTCCACCACGCGAAAGAAATGCAGTCGTACGGTGGCATGCGAATAGCTGAAAACGCGTGTGATCCAGGGATGAGCCTGGCGCACGTGAATGCCGAGTTCTTCCCATAATTCCCGCTCCAGCGCGTGCAATAGCGATTCACCGGGCTCAACCTTGCCGCCGGGAAATTCCCAGTAACCGGAATACACTTTCCCGGCGGGCCTGCGTGTCAGTAAGAACCGGCCATCCGGTTGCAGAATCACCGCTGCGACGACTTCAACGATAGGTGCCGATTCGGCAATCGGCGTGGTTGAGTGATTCATTGACTAGGGATGGTTGCCAGCCGATTGTTGCCGCCCGGCCAGATCGCGCGCGAATTGCCATGCCACCCGCCCGCTGCGCGAGCCGCGCTCGATGGTCCATTGCAATGCTTCGGTGCGCGCCAGCGCGGTCATTTCCGGAATACCGAAATAAGCCAGCCAGTAGCGCACGATGTCCAGATACTCATCCTGATCGAAAGGATAAAATGACACCCACAGCCCAAAGCGTTCCGACAACGAGATTTTTTCTTCGATGGCTTCGCTTGGATGTACTTCGTCGCCGATGTGTTTGGTGTCGAGATTGTCGCGCATGAATTCCGGCACCATGTGACGCCGGTTCGATGTGGCGTAAATCAGCACGTTATCGGAAACCGTGGCAATCGAGCCGTCCAGCACCACTTTGAGGGCTTTGTATCCCGCTTCGTCGGTTTCAAACGACAGATCGTCGCAAAATAGAATGAAGCGTTCTGGGCGCTGATAAATTTTTTCCACGATGTCGTGCAAATCGACTAGATGATGCTTCTCCACCTCGATCAGACGTAAACCATTATTTGCATACTTGTTCAGCAGCGCTTTGATCAGCGAGGATTTGCCGGTGCCACGTGCGCCGGTCAGCAGCACATTGTTGGCGGAAAATCCCCGCACGAATTGCTGTGTGTTCTGGTCGATGCGCTGTTTCTGTTCGTCGATGCCGCACAGTGCATCAAGCGTGATGCGGTGCGGCTGCGTTACCGGCTGGATAAATCCGCTATTTCCCTGCCTGCGCCAGCGGAAAGCGATGGCCGTTTGCCAATCCGGTTCCACCTGTGCGGCCGGTAGTAACTTTTCCAAATGATCGAGCAGCTTATCCGCCCGTTGATAGAATTTGTCCCAATCGCTCACGCTGCATTCGCCTTTCGATTAACTGCGGTAACTGGCATTGATCTTGACGTAATCGTAAGAGAAATCGCAGGTCCAAACCGTGGTTGAGGCTGAGCCGCGATTCAGCACCACGCGGATGGTGATTTCAGCTTGATTCATCACGCGCTGCCCATCCACTTCGCGATAATTGGCTGCCCGGCCGCCTTTTTCCGCCACCAGCACGTCGTCCAGATACAGTTGAATGCCGTCGACGTTCAAATCATCGATTCCGGCATAGCCGATCGCCGCGAGAATCCGGCCCAAATTCGGGTCGGAAGCGAAAAAAGCGGTTTTGACCAGCGGCGAATGCGCAATCGCGTAAGCCACCTTGGCGCATTCACCGGCATCCTTGCCCGCTTCAATTTGCACGGTAATAAACTTAGTCGCGCCTTCGCCGTCGCGCACGATCATTTTCGCCAGCTCGGCGGCAACGGCGGTGACGGTTTGCTGCAATTGCGCGAATTCACTGCTGTCTTGCCGGGTGATTTCCGCATGCCCGGCTTTTCCCGTCGCCAGCACGATGAACGCGTCGTTGGTTGAC
Organism: Proteobacteria bacterium ST_bin16; assembly: GCA_002083595.1. GTDB lineage: Bacteria > Pseudomonadota > Gammaproteobacteria > Burkholderiales > Nitrosomonadaceae > Nitrosomonas. The sequence goes on from MSXT01000044.1 coordinate 42,039, forward strand.
GTGTCGCCGTCCACCGTGATGCGGTTGAACGAATGATTCGCCGCATAGCGCGTCATCTCCTGCAGCAAAGGCTGGCTGATAACCGCATCGGTCGCGACATATCCCAGCATCGTCGCCATGTTCGGGCGGATCATGCCGGAACCCTTGGCGATGCCGGTCACCGTAACGGTTTTGCCGCCGATCTGCACCTGCTTTGAGGCCGCTTTCGGCACGATGTCCGTGGTCATGATCGCATGTGAGGCGTTGAACCAGTTATCCGCCTTGCAATTCGCCACTGCGGCGGGTAATCCTTGGATGATCTTGTCGACCGGCAACGGTTCCATGATCACGCCGGTCGAGAACGGCAGCACCTGCTGCGTGGTGCAACCCAACAACCGCCCCGCTTCGGCGCACGTTGCCAGGGCATGTTGAATACCCGCCTCGCCGGTTCCGGCATTGGCGTTGCCGGTGTTGACCACCAAGGCGTGGATGGCAGCGTGCGCCAAATGCTGCTTTGCCACGGTCACCGGCGCGGCGCAAAAACGGTTCTGCGTAAACACCCCGGCCGCTTGCGTGCCTTCGTCCAGCACCATCACTAGCAAATCCTTGCGGTTGGCCTTTTTGATCCCGGCCTCGGCGATGCCGAGCGCGACACCCGCAACGGGCAGCAATTGTTCAGGCGTTAACGGCGGAATATTGACGGGCATGGCCATTCCTTACGATGATTGAAAAGCCGCTATGCTACCGTATCTGCTATGACGTTTGCCACAAATTGCAGCATCATTCCCCCGCAACGTACCGGATTTTCGCTATGATTCGTGCAATTACTTAATCATCAATGTTTTCCATGAGCAAAAATTTTGCCGGACAAAACTTAAACGACCGCAGTTTTCGCGGGCAGGATTTAAGCGGCGCAGATTTTTCCGGTTGCCAGTTGAAGAGCTGTGATTTTCGTGACACCGATTTGACCGGTGTGAGGCTTTGCTGGGCAACGCTGGGGGTCGATGGGTGGCGCATGCTCGCCCAATGGCTTGCGACCGTTGTACTCATCTTTATCAGCATGTTTCTGACATGGTTCCTCAATTCTCTTTTTATTTCTGCTGTCAATGAAATTTATAAATACTTCACCGTGCCTCATGCTGAGGTTCTCGTAGAAGAAAACAGTACGCTGATATGGATTGGTTCGCTATATGCAGCAAGCGTCTGCTTATCGGTGCTTGCCGCGCTGAAATACCGGGGGGGGGGGCGGATTGCGACCGGGTATTTTTTAGTTATTACAATAGTGGTATCGGTATCGGGAGTGGTATCGATAACGAGATGGGCATCGGTACCAGTAGGGTTTGCGGCACTGGCCATGACCGGCATTTATTTGTTGCTGGGTTGGTATTTGATTAACCGCAGCTTGCAATTCGAAGAGCCGATGCTGGCATTGCTGCGCCGCTTTGCCTTGGCTTGGTGTTGCTGGGGCGGCACACAATTTGCCGGTGCAACGCTGGCCAACACCGATTTCACCGAGGCCAATTTAACCGCGGCGCGTTTTTCCGGCGCCCATTTTCAGCAACCGGACTTCACCCATGCCAAGAACCTGCACTTGGCCTGGACTTATGCCACACTACTGGAACGTAAGCCGGTTCGTATGTTGTTGACCGAATGTACAATCGATGACCGGGATTTTTCCAACCTCAATTTGCGCGGTCTGTCGTTTAAAGGCCTGAATCTTAGTAGCTGCGACTTTTACCACACCGACTTAAGTGGAGTCGATTTTAGCGGTTGCGATTTGACCGACGCCGATTTGTCCGAAGCGATGGTGCTCGGCACGCGCTTCAGCAACGCCACGATGACCGGCGCGATCATCGACAACTGGAGCATGGACAAGCACACGCAATTCGACGGCGTGATCTGCGATTACGTATTTACCAAACGTAACAAAGACGAACGAAACCCGCCGCAAGGTGATTTCAAACCCGGCGAATTCAGCAAGCTGTACCAAGAAATTGCCAACACCATCGACTTCATTGCGCACACGCCGGATGAACTTACCGCGCTACTGCGCGCCATCGACAGCATTAAGCAACAAGGCGGCGATCTCGTCATCCAAAGCCTGGAACGCAAAAATGAATCGGTGGTGGTGCGTACGCAAAGCGATGAGAGTATCGACAAAGCGGCGATTTATGCCGAAGTGAAAGCGCAGACGGAAAAAGAATTGTTAGTGCTGCAACAAGAAAAACAGCTGCTGTTGAAAAAAGTGGAAATGCAGGAACAGCATACCGATACGTTGAAACAATTGTTAAACAAAGCCATTGAAAGCCCGAAAACTATGAATGACAACAGTCGACATTACAGCAACATTACCGCTCATAATTCCGCCGTCAACCTCGGTGATGCCAGCACGGTCAGCAATCATATCGAACAAGTGGCCGACAGCCACTTAGCGGACATCGACAAACAGCAAGCGCACCAAGCCGTCGATGAACTCGCCGACGTCAGCCAGAAACCGGAGGCCGAGCGCAAAAGCCTGGCACGGCGCAGCTTGGCGTTTCTGAAAGACTTGAAGCAAGATTTATCGAGTGCCGCCGAGCTGGGCGAGCAATACGGCAAGTTGCTGCTGAAAGTCGCGGCCTGGTTCTAACCGCGACAGCGATGCGAAATGAAGGGTTGTCTTTTATTTAAAGGGCAGGCTTACCAATAACAAAAAACCCCGGCAGACCGGGGTTTTTTGTTTAAGCTTTATGCTCTACTTACTGCGGCACGATGTTCGATGCTTGCTTGCCTTTAGGGCCTGTCGTTACATCGAAGGTAACGCGTTGTGCTTCACGCAGTGATTTGAAACCGTTGCTGTTGATTGCAGAGAAGTGTGCAAATAAATCTTCTCCACCGTTATCTGGGGTAATAAAGCCAAAACCTTTAGCGTCATTGAACCATTTAACTACACCTGTTGCCATGTTTATTTCCTTAATAATTAATGAATTTACTTCTTCTACAGTGATCCGTAGTGGCCATCGAATATCAAGGAAAAAGCTCAACCATAAGCATCACATTTCACAACTTGAATCCAAAAGACTTCCCTAAGATACACGTTTCCTGACAAAGTTCAAGCATTTATTGATAATGCTGGAGTGATAATTCAAAAATTAAAAACTAACGGTGGCTCTAGCGGATTGATTCGATAGTTTAAAAATAAGCAGTAACTCAGATTGAAAATATTCCAGTTGATATGTTGTGGATTGCAACCATTTCGTTCTTTGCTCGAATCTTGCGCTCGTAAACATGCTACTGGGAAAATTTTTATCGTATTTGTAGCTTATTCGGTTTCATCGCATCACTGCCTGTTTGTTCATGCTTAGAAGGAGAATGCCATGACGAATGAGAGGAAATTGAACGCGGCGCAGACGGTACCGGGCGTGATATCCGCAGCATACCCAGACAACTCGGCAACTTTTTTAATTGAGTGCATTTTGCCCTTCATACTCGATTCAAGAAATGCCTTGAATACCCGATTACCAATCCAGCCGGTTGCTGCGCATGGAAGGGTGTGCGCTACCCGGACTGAAAGAAACCGGATATCCAATATAATCAATCTTGTATAAATTCATCAGTCTATGCGTTTAGGAATACTTGAAGACGAGCCCACTCAGGTAGCCATCTATGAGCTACTGCTTTCGCCCGATCGCTACCAATGTGAATTTTTTGGAACCATAGCATCCTTTCTCGATGCACTGCGGGATGAAAGATTTGATCTGCTCGTGATCGATTGGATATTGCCGGATGGTACTGCCGGGGAAGCGCTTAAATGGATCCGGGGAAATATGGATTGGCATATTCCGATTATTTGTGTGACTTCGCGTAACAGTGAATCGGATGTCGTTAATGTTTTGCATATGGGCGCGGATGATTATTTCGTGAAATCTTCCCGGCATTTTGAGTTGCTCGCCAGAATTGAGACGTTGGCGCGCCGCAGCCGTGAAAAGCCGCCCGCAATGTTGCAATTCGGTCCCTACAAAATTGATTCAGAAAATCAAGCAATCTGTGTCGACGGCAAAAATGCCGGACTTACTCAGAAAGAATTCGTGCTTGCCTGCTATCTGTTTCAGAATATGAATAAACTGCTGTCGAGAATTCACTTGTTGGAAAAAATATGGGGATTGTCGGCAGAAATAGATACCCGTACCGTGGACACTCACATCAGCCGGATCCGGAATAAGCTCAATCTTGCCACGCGAAGTGAATGGGATATTCTGACAATCTACGGTTATGGTTACCGTTTGCAACATGCCAAAACTGTTGAGTCGGTTAGGTGACCGGCTTTAGTCCGGCTGGTTGCCGGGTTTTTATCCGCACACAGTAAAACGGGAGCTGAGGCTCCCGTTTCCAATTCGGAATAAAGTGGAATTAAACAGCTACTGCTTTTCTACGGCGAATGGCAATACCAACTAAACCTAAACCGGCCAGTAACATCGCATAGGTTTCGGGTTCCGGAACAGGTGTGACATTAAACTCGACTTCGCTCAGGAAAACCCATGCATTACTTCTATGGATTGTCACGGCAAGATCGTTTCCCGTGAACGCTAAGCCATTTGCCACAAAAGCGAATGGCGCAGAACCGGCAGGATCCGAAATGGGGAAATTGATTCCGTTGACATCCACGCTTGCTGGGGCGCTGACGCCACCGGAGCCATTTGAGTCGTCAAAATGAAAAGTGATGGAACTGATATTGACAGGCGCATTCCAGTGAAAGGTAATGGTCGGATCCAGAGTCCAGCCGACATAGGGGCCATTGCCGACGGGCGCTTCAGTGACAAACCAGTTGTCGGTCGCAATGATTCCATCGGTCAGATCGCCACGGCCGCCAGATAGTGCAGCGTTATCACATGTCACACAACCGGCTCCGTTGTAGGTTTCGTCCCAATAGTTATAACTGCCGGTATTGCCGTTCAGCATGTTGTAACTGTCCGGCGTGAGAGCGGCATATGCGCTGCTTGCCGCACCCAGAATCACCAGTGTGCTGATATTAGCCAATATTTTCTTGTTCATTTCACAATCTCCATCGTGTATAAAAAATTGTATCGTTTTGTTTTATTGATTTGTTCAGTTTTTATTTCTGCAATTTAAAACAGTAGGTCCTCTGAGTACATAGGTATCACCTCCTCTTTTTCTGGTACATCTGTACTAGAAATAAAGAGATGCTACGCTGATATTCTTATCCGTTGTTTTTGCTATCATGCGAGTGAGTACAGTATCCGTGGGAGCTTTTTTATGATTGATGCAGTTGCGGTTTCAAATAATAGAAAACAGGATCGACGTCAGGATATGCCATTCTTCTGCGCTTACCATGTGGGGATCAAAATGGGCAGACGGATCGGGGAACGCAGAGTGTCGGAGAAAGGGAAACCGGTGTACGTCGATCGTTACACGGGAAATGTGCTGTTTTGCGTTATTGCTATTTTATTGCTGAGCGCGTTGGATGCTTACCTGACGCTCAACATCCTTGCCAATGGCGGAGAGGAGATCAACTGGTTTATGGCAGTGCTGATCGAGGAAAGTACAGAAAAGTTTGTTGCTGTGAAACTTGCGCTTACGGCGATGGCGCTCATTTTACTGGTCATTCATCATAACGTCCGGTTGATTGAATTCTTCCGTGTCAGGCATCTCAAGTACGCAATCCTCGCTGGGTATGGCACATTGATCGGATACGAATTCTATCTGTTGGGATTGGCGGCTGCGCTTTGAGCCGAGAACTGTGCAAGCGGAAAAGAATGCGGTGACCTCATTGGCAAATGCACGATCACAGCAAAAACCTTTTTAACGCAAGCCAGTTTTGAAATAGCTGGCTATATTTCTTAAATCATCCAGTACCAGTGTGCCTGCTGCTAACTGCAAGCGCAGATAGGCCAGCAGATAATCAAATCGCGCCCGTGAGAGATCGCGTTGTGCGGTATACAGTTGTTGTTGCGCATCCAAAAGATTTAAATTGATGCGGATACCGCCACGGATGCTTTTTTCTGTCGCATCGACGAGCAACTCAGCCGACTTGACTGCCAGCTCCAACGATTCAATTTTTTTGACACCGCTTTTTAGCAGATTGTATTGTTTTTTCAATTCGACGAGGACTTTGTCGGTTACCGCATCGAGATCCGCTTCCGCGCGTGCGTGATTTGCTTTTGCCTGAGCCGTGAGGGCATTTACACGGCCACCGGCATACAGAGGGAAATTAACTTCAACCCCAATAGTGGCAAGTTCGGCATCCTGACTCCGTGTGATAAATGACCCTCTATTATTTTTAGAGAGACTGGCGACTAAATCGACGCGCGGTGTATGTCCGGCAAAACTCTTTCTGATTTCTTCCTTACCCGATGTTACCGCATGGCGTTGTGTTACCAGCTCGGCATTACGTTCCAGCGCCAAGGCATACCAACTGTCATAATCTTGCAACTGAATGGCGCGCGTATTGAACGCATCGGATAATCGATCCAACTGGTTTATTTTTTGTCCTATGATGGCTTCAAGTTTGAGCCGGGCGCCTTCCAGCTCATCATTGGCTTCAATAACACGTGCTTGTGCAATGGCGTGTTTCGATTGTGTTTCCAAGACATCGGTCGTTGTTCCTTCGCCCTTGATTAACATACGTTCATTGACACGTTTGAGTTCTTCAAGGGAAGTCAGCTGCGCTTCGGAGAGTTTGACGTGATCCTGTGCCAGTAAGGTTTCCACGTAAGCTTCTACCAGCCTTACAACCAGCTGTTGGCTGCGGCCGGTGAATTTTGCCCGGCTGGAATCAGCTTGCGCTTTTCCGATGCGATAACTGGCTACTGCTTCCAAATTGATCAATGGCTGACGCAAAGTCAATGCGCTGATCTGGCTATCAAAATGCGTATTGTCTGAAACTTCGACTACCCTGTTTGGCGCGACTTGTTGCGGGCCTGTGATAGTTCCCGTGCTTCTGCTTTGATTATGCGTGAGCGACAGATTGGGCAGTAAGCTAGCCAGGCCGATGGCCTCGGCTTGTTGTCCGGCTTCATTTTCATGATAAGCGGAACGATAAGTCGGGTCATGCAGCAGTGCAGCTTCATAAGCATCTAAGAGGCTCATTGCATGACCATGGTTGATCGGGCTCAAGAAAATCCCGGCTAAAATTAAAATTTTACGGATATCTATCATTACCGTTATTCTTCACTCAAGGCCGAATGAACGCGATCCAGGATCGGTTTGAATAAATAGCTCATCAACGAGCGTTCACCGGTTTTAATGAATATTTCTACCGGCATGCCGGCGCGTATTTGTTGATCGGTCAGCTTTTTCATGCCTTCCGGTGTAACCTTGGCCTTGATATTATAAAACGGAAGTCCGCTGCGTTCATCCATAAGGCGATCCGCCGATACTTGGGTGACGGTGCCCGGTATGTTAGGGGTTTTCTTTTGATTCAGCGCGGAAAAAATAAGATCGACTGGAAGATCTACGTGCACCCGGTCAATCAGATGAACCGGCACTTGCCCGGTAATGATCAACATATCATCGCTTGGTACAATATCCATTAACTTAAATCCCGG
>MSXT01000045.1 GCA_002083595.1 Proteobacteria bacterium ST_bin16
CGGCAAGATTCACGGCTCCCAGCGCAGCAATTTCCGCATTTAGTTTTTCGATCTCAGAATGCAGCCCGGTAACACTTTTTTTGGCAATTAAAGGTAATAACAATCCGGTATCAACATGAGCGTCTTGGATCAATTCATCAAATTGGCCCATGGCGATACTCGCCGCTTGTTCCTTGAGCCTGGCTTGATTCATGGCTTCGCGCAGCGCATGCGATTTTTGCTCCGATGTCATCCGGGCTTCTTCGATGCGCCGTAAATGGTTGATGGTATCCTCAACGGCTTGCCGTGCTTGCAATGCGGTTTGTTCAATCGATTTGCGCTGTGTGCGGGCGGCGTCTAAGCGGCCGGTGAGTGGAGCAACATTCAGCGCATCCATTTCGCTGAGCAAGTTAGCTTGGTTTTGCGTTAAATGTTGCAGTTCTTCATCCAGCGACTGGATGCTCGACTCGATTTCCATGATTTTGTTCTGGCAAGTTTGCGCCTGAAACGCTGCTTCTTGCATCGCGCGGGTCGATTGCTGGATGTTTTGCCGCTGCCATGCAAGTTGCTGATTGGCCGTTTCCCAGGCGAGCTGTGCTTGTTGCGTTTGCTCCTTGAGCGCGGCAATTTTTTGCTGATTTTCCTGCAAATTGATGGTTGCGGATTTTTGCAGCGCGTACTCGTGTTCCAAGGCTTGCCCGATTTCCATCAACTCAGCATTGATCTGGTTATGACGGTGCGTTGCGCGTTCGCTGGCTTGTGACAATTTGACCGCATCCAGCTGTAATGCATGCCGCTGCTGCTGCAATTGCTTACTGTTTTTATCAATCGTTTGAATGGCATTGTTCAGTTCGGCGGACTGCTGCTCGGTTTTGGCCAGCAGATCGCGTTGCATGCGCAGGGCGGGTTCGAGCTGATCGATTTCTTTTTGTATTTGAATGAGCTCTTGCTGTCTTGATAAAACCCCATGCAATTGCGAATCGGGTGCATAAAAAGTGATACTGGTGCGGGTCAGGATGTGCCCCTGGCGGGTAACGAGCAGATCGCCGGAGCCCAGAGAATTCCTGTTGCTGAGACCTTCTTGAATATCGCCGGCGATATATACATTTTTTAACCAATGGTCCAGTACAGATTGGATTTCAGGCTGATTGACCGTGATGCAGGAGAGTAATTTTTGACCTGTGTGGTTGTGAGTGTCATTGGACGATAAATCACCGGCGATGGCGGATTTTTCATGCAGCGACCATTTCCCCTGCGGCACGCCGTCGATCCAATCGAGGATACTATCCAGCTGCTCAATCTCAATACTGTTAAGCCGTTCGCGCAGAATCGCTTCCAATGCGTTTTCCCACTCCGGCGCTATGCTGATTTTCTGCCATAAACGCGGCAGCGTATCCAGCTGCCGTTGATGAAGCCAAGCGATTAAGCTTTGGTTATTTTCCAGTTTCTGCTGCAGATTTTGCAATGCCGTATAACGGGCCGATGCTTGCGACAATGTCTGCTGCAGTTCTTGAATTGTTCTGACAATATGCTGTTTAGATTGGGTTATTGCCGAAAATTGTGTTTCGATTTTCTGATGCTTCAGTTGTTCTTCTTTTAGTCTATTTTCAGTGTCATCGATCTGATGCTGCAATTGCGTCAATTGGTTAGGATCAATGAGCACAAATTCGCTTTGCTCTTGCAATAGGCGGGTATGGCGCGCTTCAAGCTGCTGAATATTTTTTGCCGCATGAACGAGTTGATTGTCTTCCAGGCGGCTGGTTTGTTCGACGAGCAGTAAATCCTGCCGGAGCTGGTTTAATTTTTCCTGACAGGCATGAAAATTTGCCTCAATGGCCGGGAGTTTGCCGTTTTCTTCATGACATTTTTGAATGCTATCTTGTTGCGCTGATTCAATTTTTATTTTTTCCTGCTGCCAATGCGCCAGATTTTCCAGTTTGCTAGATTTCAACTGATTATTTTTTTGCAGTTGATTTTCAACTTGTTGCGTTTGTTGCAGCAGGCGATCATGCGTGCTGTTTAGATGATTGATTTCTTGCGTCAAACGTCCAATTTCGGCATCAGCCGTATACAATTGCCCCTGTGCCTGGAGCAATTGGTCGTTAACAGCATGTTCTTGGGCGCGTGCTGTTTCATAGTCTTTTTCCGCTTGCTGCTGACTTGCAAGTACAGTTTCCAATTCGGCTGCCAGCTTCTGAATGTCTTGTTCCGCACGCTGCTGCTGTTTTTGCGCCTCGGTTCTACGCAACAGCCATAGCAGGGATTGTGAGTGGTGCAGATTTTCCTGCAATTGTTTGTATTGTTGCGCGATTTTTGCTTGTACTTCCAGATGCTGCAGCTGTGCACCTAATTCCTGGCAAATATCTTCCAAGCGGGTAAGATTTTTTCTCGATTCAGCAAGCCGGGTGGACGTTTCGTGCCTTCTTTCACGATACTGGGAAATTCCTGCGGCCTCTTCGAGGAAGTTTCTTAATTCCTGCGGCTTGGCTTCAATAATGCGGGAAATCATGCCCTGTTCGATAATGGCATAACCCCGGCCTCCGACACCGGTTCCCAGAAAGAGATCGGCAATATCCCGGCGCCGCACGGGCAGATTATTGATGTAATAACTTGAATTGCCATCGCGTTGAATGACACGTTTGATGGCGATCTCGGCGTAGCTGGACCATTGTCCGGTAATTTTATTGAGGTGGTTGTCAAAGACGATTTCCACACTGGCGCGGCCAACCGCTTTGCGGTTATCCGACCCAGAAAAAATGACATCCTGCATCGAATCGCCCCGCAAAGCGGACGCTTTCGATTCTCCCAGCACCCATCTTACGGCGTCGATGATGTTCGACTTACCGCAACCATTAGGGCCGACGATACCAACCAGATCTTGCGAAACGGGAACTACAGTGGGATCGATGAATGATTTGAAGCCGGCGAGCTTGATATGAGCTAGGCGCAATTTTTTGTTTATTGGGTAAGGCAGTTATAATAAATAAAGCGCATGACACATTTTATCACTGTAACCGAATTAATTTAACTACGAGCATGAAGAAGAATGACCAGCAAACCTGAAAAAACACTTGAGACCTTCCCGAATCCGTTTACCAGCAGGGATTACCATATTCATATGGAGATTCCTGAATTCACCTGTTTGTGCCCGAAAACGGGACAACCCGATTTCGCCACTTTAATTTTGGATTATATTCCAGACAAAAAATGCGTCGAGCTTAAAAGCTTGAAACTCTATATCTGGTCGTACCGGAATGAAGGGGTGTTTCATGAAGCCGTAACGAATAAAATTCTCGACGATCTCGTCGCTGTTTTAAAGCCTCGCTATATCCGGCTAACTGCACGTTTCTATGTGCGCGGCGGTATTTTTACCAATGTTATCGTCGATCACCGGAAAAAAGGATGGCAACCAAAACCGGTAGTTTTACTGCAAGAATTCAATAGTCAGTCGAATATTCGCGAATGATTCTTAATAATTATCTTGAAGATAGTTGTATAATATTATGATTTTTAAATTTATTTGTTAAATTTGCACTCTCTTTTTTTGTAAAAAATAGTTTGCAAATGCGAAAAATTTATATATCCTGTTAGTCGATATGGATATAGAAAATAATATATGTAAATGATTTTAAAAAGAAATAGCCTTGTTTTACTGATATCGTTAGTACTTGGATTTTGTTCATTTATAACACTGAATGCATTTGCGGACACATTAGTACAAGATAAGATTCAGTATCATGCAAATCTCTGGAGTCGTATACAAAACGGTTTTGCGTTGGCACCGCCGCCCGATAGTAAAGCAATTCGTAAAATAGGCGCCTCTTATACACAGAATCCAGAGTTATTTAACCGCATTATTGCCAATAGTGAGCGGTATCTCTTTTATATTGTGGAGGAGGTTGAGCGCCGTGGCATGCCGATGGAAATCGCACTGATGCCGGTCATAGAAAGCGCTTACAATCCGCTGATAAAATCCAATAGTCAAACGGCGGGTTTGTGGCAATTTCAGCCCGAAACGGGGAAAATCCTAGGGTTAGCGCAAAATGTATGGCACGATGACCGTCGTGACGTTATAGCTTCTACCCGAGCTGCACTGGATTATTTGCAGTATCTCCATGCGAAATTTGATAACTGGAAACTGGCCATCGCGGCTTACAATTTGGGCGAAGGTGTAGTTAGCAAGGTATTATCCAGAAGTCTTCATAAGGGCAGGTCGAGCAATTTTTATGATTTGAATCTGCCCAGCGATGCCAAGCATTATGTGTATAAGCTATTGGCGGTTAAAGATATCATAGTCAGTAGTAAGAAATATGGTATACAAATCCGGCCGATAGAGAATCGACCGTATTTTGATGAAATCAAAATACATGAACACATCGACATCCCTCTCGTTACCCGCCTTGCCAATATTTCCGAAGCTGAATTCAATGCATTAAATCCTGCCTACAATCGTTATGTTATCAAGGTGATGGATGAACCTCGCACGTTGTTATTGCCTAAAAGGAATAAAGATATTTTTTTGAAGAATCTTGAGACATATCAAGATCCTAGAGTATCTTGGCAAATTTATCATGTGAAGAAAGGGGAAAGTATCAATGAAATCGCAGCGCGCCATCAGACTACCGTGAAGCAATTGCAGGCAATTAACGGTATTGCGCGCAGCAAAAATCTTACCCTCGGACAAAAAATATTGGTACCACAGATTGTGTCAGAGAATTATAGCGATGCTGCCTCACTGAAGAAGAAACAGCTGCAGAATTATCAATCGAATGTTTATGTGGTGAAAAAAGGCGATACCTTATATGAAATCGCCAAGCGTTACGGTACGACCGTCAATCAGATCAAGCTTTGGAATAACAGTGATGAGAACTTGTCCATTGGCCAGAAGCTCATGATTGTAAGAAGTTAGGCGCTATCCCTGATTTATTTCTGATTGCAAATATCGATTTCAAACACTTTTTAGCAGCTCGATCGCCCAACTGACCCCAAATCCGGTAATATCGCTATCCACCGCGCCCAAGCCGCCCTTATGGCTGCTAGCCGATAAATCCATATGTAACCAAGGTGTATCGCTGACAAAGCGCTGCAAAAAACAAGCGGCGAGAATATGATCGAATTCTCCGCCTAGTTCGCATTGCTTGATATCCGCAATGGCGCTTTCAAGACTTTCTTCGTAATCGGAATCCATCGGGAAAACACACACACGCTCACCGCTTTCTTTGCCCGCGGCAACGGCGACTTGTAACAACTCATCGCGATTGCTGAAAATTCCGCTGTAGCGGGTTCCTAGGGCAGTTATCATACTGCCGGTCAACGTAGCGAAATCGATGATCAAATCGGGTTTTAATTGGTTGGCTAATGTCAAAGTGTCCGCCAATACCATTCGTCCTTCGGCGTCGGTATGCACGATTTCAATGGATAGCCCGCTGAGTGCCGTGATGATGTCATTTTGTTTATACGCCCGAGGACTGATGTGGTTTTGCGCAATGGCTAGCCAGCAATCTATTTTAATTGGGATTTCAGCGCGCGTTGCGGCAAGCAGAATGCCCAACGCGACGGCCGATCCGTTCATATCCTCATGCATTCCTTGCATATGCCGGGCCGGTTTTAGATTATGGCCGCCGGTATCAAAGCAAATGCCTTTTCCGACAATCGCGATGGTCTTATTGTCCGGATTTTGTTTGCCTTGATATTGCAGATGAACGATGGCGGCGTCTTCGGTATCACTGCCTTGTGCTACCGCCACAAAAGCGCCGGCGCCGATTTCTTTCAATTTATTGAGATCGTATTCCTGATATTTCCAGCCCTCATTCTCAGCCAATTTCTTAATTTGCTGGCGATAAGTGGTGGGTGTTAATTCATTGGCCGGTAATGCCGTCAAACCGCGCGCAAGCAAGTTCCCTTCTGCCCGGGCGCGTTGCAGCGTAAAGTTTCCAGCATCTTTGTAGCCATATAAAAAAATTTTCTCCAGTGGCTTTCTGACGGGTTTATTTTTGCGCACCGGGAGTACGGCGCCATTCACCCAGCTGGTAAAAACAGCCAGTTCGGAAAAGATTTTTCTTTGTTGCGTTGTGCCATGCACGGTAATATGCAATTCAACAGGATTTTCCCCAAGCAGCAATTTGACCGCTTTTCGCACGGTGGTTTGTTGCTCGAATACGGTTTGGTTCGTGTCGACCATTGCCCAAGCACATAGCTCGCCATCGGGAAGATTTGCGCTGACTGGCGTTGCGATCAGATCCGTTAATTTGATCTCGCGGCGCAGAAGTAATTTATTCAGTGATTCTTCACCGGGAATATCATGTTTCTTAGGGAGCTTTTCTAACTTCGGGAGGATTACGAGAATATGCGATGCTTTAGTAGATGGATCGATCGATGATGTATTTTGGAAAAGGGATGCCAGCATTGAAAGCTTTCCTGTTGTATAGTTTTTTTTGAATGACAAAATTGTGCGTCATTGCATTAAGAATGATAGCTGTAATTAATATTGATATTATATACGTCTTATACCCATTGTGGCTGGGATAGACTTACAACGCATGGATTTATTCTGATTCTACCGGGGAGTTT
>MSXT01000046.1 GCA_002083595.1 Proteobacteria bacterium ST_bin16
GTCTCTGCTAGTCTAGAGCCATGTATAAATCTTAGGATTCCCAACTTTTAATGCAGACATCATGATCGAGCCGACACTTAAACACCATCTCAATGTTCCTGCATTTTCTTTTCCAGTTTGGAGGAGATGCCCAAGAATTCTAAATATCTCTTGAATTTGCCTGAAAGTAAGCTTAAGTGCTCCAATAAGCTCCGAAATATTCTTAATCCGGTCATTATCAATACACATGTAACAATTTCTAACTTCCTCATGTGAAAGATAATATTTGACATATTGAAAAATCAAGTGCTGATAATTTTTATCGTCAGTAGCGGAAAGAGTAACTTCTCGATGTACAAATTTCCGATAATATTCTTCGAAATTAAGATCGATACCAAAGGTAGCTCTGGCGGAATTTTCCAGTTGGCGACGGTCAACAGCTAATATAAAAACAGCCCCTTTAATATCAAAAATATGCTTGATCGTTTCTAGATATGAAATGGCATAATCTGGCCTGCAACGATCCAATTCATCCACAAGAAACAAAATTTTGGGTAAATTTCCTTCAACAAGCTCCCGAATTGCATTTTTTAGTGAGTCCATGGCATTTCGCCTATGTTCATAAACTGAAAATGTATCAGGAAAAAAATTTGATTTAGTTTCTCGACTCTTCTTTTTCTTCTCTGCAGTTTCACCGGCTGCTATTGGATCAATCCCAGTCATAGCTTTAGTTACTTGACCACCAATCGCAGTTGCGAACCAACCTAAATCTTTTGCAGCCTCCATTAATCGATTAGTTGATCTTTCTTTTATATGACCACAGTTAACTAATGCTGAAATAATGGCAAACAGTGGATCACCATAGTAATCACTTTCCCAAGCATTCAACATGATGACTTGAAGCCCATCTCCATCTTCCTGAGTACTTTTGAGTGAATTCTCCCACATTCGCAGGAAAGTACTTTTTCCTGAACCAAATTTCGAGTTTAAGCCGATCACAAGACTCCCATCGACAAAGTGATGCTCGATCGCAATAAATTGTTCGAGCCGTTCAGCAAAATCTTTTAGCCCACCAAGCAAGTCATCATCAAAAGTCTTAATTTTCATTATTTCTAAGTTTTTACAGTGTTATAAAGACAACCCAGTGCCCTCATAGCTATTTGGTTGTTTGATTAAATTTGACTTATTAGCTATTTGTCATTTTTATCAAACTCAATGTCTTTAAACCCCATTCGCCTCGAAAATATTGCTCCAGCACACGCTCAAAAACCGATCCCTTCTGAGAAATATTAGCAAAAAACCTGGCACAGGATTGCAACTTCATATCATCCGGCGAACCGAAGATTTCATGTGCGGAATAGCCATTAGTCGCCAGCAGCGCTCCTGATCGCATAACGTTGCGATCAGGAGCGCTGAATTCAAAATCATACGGTTGCGCTTGTACGAAACGTTCGAGATCGTATGGATCGTTACTATTGATTATCACTTTCCTCTCCTTTGTTGGAAATTATTTATCCGACGAAACACATTCTGGCACTGCAACTCAATTTATAATTTGCCTATTTCCCAATTTCAATTGTTACCGTGAAGGATACCGGATGAGAACTATATCGACGTTTAAAAAATTTTTTTGTGCAACAATATTATCAGGGTGGCTCATGTCGACGCCGCTTGCCATAGCCAGCGGGCTAGTCGAATTACCTGAAGATGCCATCCAGAAGCTAAAAATAGCCGCCGGATTCGGTTGGGGGATTTTCAGCGGCACGATATACAATGGCAACGACAATCTCCATATCACGCAACTCGTGGTTAGCATGACACCGGTGCATGACCATCATCATATGCACATGCATGCGAACATGTCGCATGATGCGAAAGTGCATCACATCGATCTTGACCTGCCACCGCTATCCAAGGGCGCGCTATCGATGGCTTTGCCCGATGATGTCGCCGGTGTTCATGATTTCAACTGGGAAATTCTAAAAGTGACGGGTTATCCGGTAAACAAATGACTGATAATATGCAGCAATCGTTGAAAAATATCCGCAATATTCTGCTCTACACGGCGGTAATCTCGCTGATTTCATTGGCGTATTTTATTTACGCTTACTCGGTTCACCCCATTCCGGAAGAACGCGAAACGTTCCTCACCGAAATCGGTGAAGGGTTTGGCAAAGCGGGGCTGGCGCTGTTGGTATTCATTTATTTCCGCACTTTATTAAAACTGGCGCTGGGTCAAGGAAAATTAGCGCAGCGCCTGCTCCCGGATTATATTGCTCCGATTGAATCATCGCAGTTGAACCGTTTGTTGATCTGGCTGAACCGCACACACATTTATTTCGGTATCGCGGCGGTTGCGGTCATTTTGCTGCACATCGGGATGATGGGATTTTCGCGTTATAGCCATATTCTTTTCTTCCCGGCATTATTGGCGTTGGTGCTGTGGCAGGGGGTTTTCGGTTTGTTTTTGACCTTGCGCTATTCACCGGTCGAGTTCAAGAAATTTTCCTATTTGGTGCATGCGCAATTCGTCACCGGCATCGCGATCGGTGTTTTCGCTCTCTTCGGCCATGTGCTGATCGATGACTGATTCCATCTTTCCGTCATTGGCCTGCAATCCTGCATCCCTATGACCTTAAACCGATTCCCGGCCGCTAACCATCGCTATCGTCCCGTTGCATAGCGGAAGAAAACGATCGCTATCTTCTTTATCGATACACAGTGTATGATCATGCGCTGATATTCTGAGAATCATTGTATTTGGCATTCCAATCCGTCCCTATTAGAAAAAACCATATGGATAGCGCATCTCACATTAAGATACTGATCCTTGATGACGACACCTTTATGCTCAAGCTACTGTCGCGGATGCTGATCAAGCTGGGTTATAGCGCTATCGCAACGTGTGACAATGGTTCGGATGCACTCAAGAAAATCGATCATGCGGATACATGCCCGGATTTGATCCTGCTCGACCTGAATATGCCCGATATGGACGGCATTGAGTTTGTCCGC
The DNA here is from genome assembly GCA_002083595.1 of Proteobacteria bacterium ST_bin16. Classification (GTDB taxonomy): domain Bacteria; phylum Pseudomonadota; class Gammaproteobacteria; order Burkholderiales; family Nitrosomonadaceae; genus Nitrosomonas. The sequence goes on from MSXT01000046.1 coordinate 2,995, forward strand.
TATCTGGTGGATCGCCAATATCACGGCAAGCTTATTTTAGTCAGCGGCGAAGATGAACGGATGTTAAAAACCGCTGAAAGACTGGTCCATGCGCACAAGATATCGATGCTCGGCTATGTGCATAAACCCGTCGATCCCGGTAAATTAGCGGAAATTCTGCGGGGATTGACAGCGGATGCATTAAAACCACTGTCACCCAGCCATAAAATTTATAGCGCGGACGATATTAAATCGGCCATTGCCCGTCAGGAGCTGGTGAATTATTACCAGCCCAAGGTATCGGTTGAAAACGGTGACGTCATTGGCGTGGAAACACTGGTGCGCTGGCATCACCCGCAAGATGGCGTAATCATGCCGGACCGGTTTATCCACATCGCGGAAGACAATAATCTGATCGACGATCTGACACACTTGGTGTTGACACAAGCGATCGTTCAGGCGGGGAAATGGCATCAAAGCGGGCTCACATTGCGCGTGTCCATCAATGTCACCATGGAAAATCTCGCTTCTTTGAATTTTCAAGACATGGTGGTCAATCTCGTCAACGAGAATAATCTGCCGCCGCAAAAAATCGTTATCGAAATCACCGAAAGTCAGGTTATGGGCCCGGACGCGCGCATTCCGCTGGAGATTCTCACCCGCCTGCGGCTCAAACGGTTTCATTTGTCCATTGACGATTTCGGCACCGGACACTCATCCCTGGCGCAACTGCGCGATATCCCATTCAATGAACTGAAGATCGACCAAGGGTTTGTGCATCGCGCCTGGAGCGACGATACCCTGCGCGCCATTTACGATGCCAGCTTGGCGATGGGCAAACAGCTCGGCATGGACATTGTCGCGGAAGGCGTTGAGGATCGCAACGATTGGAAACTGTTACGCGAGACGGGATGCGATATGGCCCAAGGCAATTTTATATCCGAACCGCTGCTTGCCGATGACTTGCCCCGCTGGATGGATGAATGGCAAAACAGGGTACGCGCCGGGTTACTGGACAATTCCCCGGCATCCTAATCAAGCAGTATCAAGCGTTTTCCCCGTCTTGCGCGCATAACTCATCGAGATAGGCTTTGACTGCAATCAGCTGCGCATCAAATTGCGGCAACAGCACGGCCAATTCTGCTGCATCGTTCTTTTTCCCAGCTTGCTCCATCGTCGCGCATAGCTCGCCCAGCGCCAGCGCACCCACCGAACGCGCAGACGATTTCAACTTATGCGCCAATGATCCGGCTGTAGCAAACTGGCCTGCTTGATAGGCGGCGTGCAGTTCGGTTGCGATTTTTTCCGCGCTGGCGCGAAAATCCCGCAGCATGTCCTGGATCATCGCCGGATCATCGCCGACCAATCTTTCCAGAACCTGCACGTCGACCGGCACTGTGGCCATTTCCATTTCGTGTACGGTCACGTTTGCGGGAATAACAGACTGCGCCGCTGCAGCCGTTTTTTCACCCGGCAGATACTGTTCCAGAATCCGGCGTAGATCCTCAAGCTGCACCGGTTTGCTCAGATAATCGTCCATACCGGCATTCAGGCAATGCTCCCTTTCGCCTTTCAGCGCATTGGCGGTCAGCGCGACAATCGGCATGTGCTTCCAGACGGAATTTTGGGAGCGGATTTCCTGCGTCAATTCAAAACCGTCCATTTCGGGCATATGCAAATCGGTCAACAGCAATGCGTAGTTGCAGTTCTGCAATCGTTTCAACGCTTCACGCCCATCGTTGGCAATGTCCGCAGCGTAGCCGAGCAAGTTGAGCTGCTGGCGGATGACCTTCTGGTTGATGTCGTTATCCTCCGCCACCAAGATGAGCTTACCCTGCCGCAAGGCTTCATCGCGCGGCATCGGCACCGGTCCGGATTTCAGTAAATTGACAACCGGTGCGGTTTCCGTGTTCATTTCCACCTTACCGGCAGCGATCGCCATTGCACGCAATAACGATTGGCGGTACATGACATCGCCGTCCAGCGTAATGATATCGATATCTTCGATACGCGCTTGCCGGCGGCGGCCGCGTTTGATCACGACAAAGCGCGGTTCGATGGAAGATTGCGATGTTTCCAGCCCGGTTTTCGCTGCGCCTGTTATTTTTTTTGCACGGGCATTAAACGCGGCACGCAATTCCTTGATGAGTGGCACATGCTGTCCGGCGTCAATGACAACGAGCCATAAGCCCGGCGCAAGCCCTTCAATAAATTGATCAACCCGGTCAAGATCGGTCACTTGCTCAACCTGTGCACCGGCGCTTTTTAAGTAAACAACCAGATCATTACTCAGACCATCGTTGTCACCCAATATCAAGCAATTCATGCCCTCCAGATCCTCGATCTTATGATCGGCAACGGCAGCCGCCGGCAGCGGTTTGAAGGGCATTTGTATGATAAAGGTCGAGCCTTGTTCCGGCTCGCTTTGCACGGTTATTTCCGCATCCATCAGCTCCGCGAGATGATGGGAAATCGCCAAGCCAAGTCCGGTTCCGCCAAAGCGCCTTGTGGTGGAAGGATCGCCTTGGGAAAACGATTTGAAAAGCTTTTCCTGCGTTTCCTTATCCATGCCAATGCCGTTATCGGTTACCTGGAAGGTCACCAACACCTGATCCGGATTGAATTCCGTCAATAATACCCGCACCGAGACCTTGCCTTGTTTTTCCTGTTTACTGGAAAACTTGATCGCGTTATTAATGATATTCACCAGTACCTGGCGCAAGCGTAGCGGATCACCCAAGACATTTTCCGGAATCGCGGGATCGATGAATAACGTCAGTTCCACTTTCTTACTCAGCGCTAAATGCGCCAGCATGCCGCACGCATTCTCGATGATGCTGGCCAGCGGCATCGGAATTTTTTCGATTTCCAGCTTACCCGCTTCGATTTTGGAGAAATCAAGAATGTCTTCAATAATGGCCAGCAAGGCATAAGCAGAATCACGGATCAGATTGGCCATTTCCATTTGATAACCGCTCAAACTGGTCTGCCTGAGCACGTCGATCATACCTATCACGCCGTTCATCGGCGTGCGGATTTCATGGCTCATGGCGGCCAGAAACGCCGATTTGGCTTTACTGGCTTGCTCCGCTTCTATCCGGGCTTGTCTGAGTTCTTTCATGATGTGCACATGTTCACGGATATCACGCATGACACCGGTAAAATGCCGCTTCCCTGCGACAAAATATTCACTGACCGCAAGATACAATTCAATCCGTTCCCCGTCCTTGCGCACGCCCTCCACTTCCCGGCCCAAACCGATCCCATGCGAACCGGATAAATAAGCACGGCCGACGTACTCCTGCCCATGCCCGGTACGGCAGTAGTTTTCCATATAGCCGATATGCTTGCTGCGATCCGGTTCGGGGACGATGATGGAAATATTCTGACCGATCATTTCCTCATGACTGTAACCGAATAATTTCTCCATCACCGGATTGGCGGACAGAATCGTGCCTATTTCATTGGTGGTAACAACACAATCCACCATATGTTCAACGACCGAACGCATTTCTTCTTCCTTGAGAGCCAGAGCCGTATTGGCATGTTGCAAATCTTCGGTGCGCTTTGCAACGCGGTGTTCCAGCTCCTGGTTGAGTTGCAGCAGATTTTCTTCCGCCTTGCTGCGCTCCTGATCGCTGGCATTCAGCCGCTCCACCATGAAGTTGAAGGTATTCGCCAATTGCCGCATTTCATCCCAGCCTTCAATCGCTACGCGCTGATGCAAATTACCCGCCGAAATCTCCATGGCGCTACGGTTCAAATGCTTCAGAGGATCGACAACACGGCGGTTAAACAGAACGGCCCCCAATAGCGCAGCGAGTAACGTCAAAACCAGAATCATCAAGCCGACATAATGCACTTTGTGCACGGAGGCGAATGCTTCATCGGCATCAATATGCACCACGATGCCCCATCTCATGAGCGGCAAGTAGCGCCAGGCAGCAACCACTTCCTTGCCGCGGTAATCTAAAGTCAGCGCTCCCCCGGAATCACCGCTCAGGGCATTCCGGATAGACTCCGCAGAAGGTATCTTGAGAGAAATTCTGCGCTCCAGCGCCGCAGCGGAATCGTATTTTAACGGCGCCATGACCAATGCAGTCTGATCGTCTTCAAGGCGCACTACAACTGTTTCACCACTTTCGCTCAATCCGACATTGTTCGCAATCACAGCAAATACACGTTCACTAAAGATTTGCAGCGCCAATACCCCTTTAATTTCACCGTTTATTATTACCGGCGTCGCAACAAATGCTGCGATAGCACCGCGCGATGGCGCATAGCGTTCAAAATCTGAGATGCTGCTTTTTAAATTATCCAGTGCATAACGGGTAACTTTACCGAGTGCCGTATCGCGATAAGGACCTGTGAGCAAGTTAGTGGCAAAATCGGATTCATGTGCTTGTGTATAGACGATATCGCCTTTAGTGGAAATGAGAAAAATATCGTAATATTTCGCTTCCTCAACAAAACGCTTGAAATTTTCGCGGTAACTGGCGTCCAATTGGCGGTAATCATCTGAATCCACCCCGCTTTGCTCAAAAATCCTGGTAAATTCCATCAGAGCATTATGTGTCGTGCTGGAATCACGCACCAAGCTGGAATCAAGAAAGCGCTCCTTCAAGTAGCTATCGATCTGCTCGATCTTTTTATCGGCGATCGCGGAAACATTACGGATAGCCGATTTTTTTATTTCCTTCTCAAAAGTATGCAGCAGGCTATTGCCAATCACCAATATGGGCAGCAAAGAAACCAATGTGAACCAAACAGCAAAACGCTGTGTCAGTGAAGTGAATTTCATCAGTTCCTCCTTGCATGAGCTGCAAACCGGTTTTTTAGCCTATTCTCCTGTATTTGATCAGAAAATCAAACAGGATGAAACAAAGACAGTTTTGGGTTGATTAAGTGCTATTGATAGCAGCTTATATTATCCCGGCTAATCTTATTGCGCTCGGATGCCGTAATCCCATCCACAATTATTTCCGTACCATAGCCGATACTTAACTTGATTCATGAATCTCATCCAAAACGTAAAAAACACCGGCTAAGGGAAGCAAAGGAATAAAAAAGTGTTGTTAGAAATAATTTTATGAGAACATGATATGGGAAGGTTAGGTTGTGTCAAACGCATTGATTT
>MSXT01000047.1:0-6576 GCA_002083595.1 Proteobacteria bacterium ST_bin16
ATCATTTATAAGCAGGTAACCGGTTCGCATGTAAACAATCAAGCCCGGATTGAATGGTCAATTGCAGCGATCTATATTGCAACCTCATTCACTTGGGGTGTTTTTTTGAGCTGGATTTTTTTATCGATTGATATCATCGATAACGGGGCAATCCTAGCGATTATTTCTACGGTGGGTTTTATTGCCGGCGGTATCGCGGCGACTTCACCGCGCATCCGCATCATGCTTGCCTTTGCACTGCTGGTTTATGCGCCGAGCTTGATCAGTCTGGTGTTATTTATTCCCGATGATAGCGGCTGGGTAATGCTGATCATCGGGTTTGCTTATTTTGTTTTTTCCGTGCACAACGGTAAGTTGCAGCATGAGAATTACTGGATTGCGCGGCAGCAGGCCGTGCAGCTGGAAAAACAAGCAGTGGATTTGGAACAGGCACGGCTGCAAGCGGAGAATGCCAATAGGGCGAAATCGGCTTTCCTGGCCGCGATGAGTCACGAGATCCGCACACCGATGAATGGTGTGCTGGGTATGACTGAGATACTTGCAACGACCCCGCTGAACCCGGAGCAAACCAATCATTTGAATGTAATCCGTAATTCCGGGCGGACTCTGCTGCGGATTATCGATGATATTCTGGATTTCGCCAAAATAGAGGCGCACAAACTGAGCATCGTTAACCGTTCTTTTGATTTGCCGGGGTTGATTGATGAGGTTCATGCCTTATTTCGCACCAAAGCAAAAGAAACACCGGTAAATTTCATAGTCAGTTTCGATTGCAATCCTTCCCATAACCTGATTGGAGATCCGGACCGGATTAAGCAAATTTTATTTAATTTGTTGGGAAATGCATTCAAGTTTACTCAGCAAGGCGAGGTTAAGCTGGTAATAAATTGCGCCGAGATTGCGGATCGCAGCGGTATTGAGTTGGAACTGACGGTGACGGATACCGGGATTGGTATTTCCACCGAGAATCAGGCACGCTTGTTCCAGGAGTTTTCGCAAGTCGGCGAAGCGACTCAACATATTCGCGGTACCGGGCTTGGGCTCGTGATCACCCGCAACTTGTTATCATTGATGGGCGGCTCCATTACGGTATCCAGTGAAACCGGTGCGGGATCGATGTTCTGTGCGCGCTTGCCGTTGCGGTATGAAATTGCCGCCAGTGCGATAACGAAATCAGGTGAATTACCGCAAACGCGGCTCAAGACTGCGACTGAAGATCGCCCCCGCATTCTGGTGGTCGAAGATAACGATGTGAATCAGTTAGTCAGTAAAGCAATGCTGGAGCGTTTAAACTGTGAAGTGACCTTGGTGAATAATGGTGTCGAAGCAATTGACGCCTTTTCTTCCCGGCGCTTCGATTTGATTCTGATGGACTGTAACATGCCTGTTATGGATGGATTTGAAGCCACGCGGCAAATACGCGCGCTTGAGCAGCAAAAAAAATTAACACCCGTGCCCATTGTAGCCCTGACCGCCCATGCGCTGGATCACATCAAGCAAGAATGTTTTGCCGCCGGAATGGATGGGCATCTCAGTAAGCCGTTTGACGTTGCGCAATTGGACAAAATATTGCAGCAATTTTCCTCAATTCAGTTGATCCAGCCACGGGATAGTAAAAATTCTACCTGATTCCACCAGATTTCAGAGCGGCAATGCGATAATACGCAGTATTCACACGCACAGCATATTGATCGCTGGATATCGCACACGCTAATTCTATATACCCAAAATGATGATCTGGAAACCCAATGTAACGGTCGCGGCCGTTGTTGAACACAATGGTAAATACCTGCTGGTTGAGGAAGAACCCGAAGCCGGTGCCGGTTTATTTTTAAATCAGCCGGCAGGGCATTTGGATCCGGGAGAATCCATTATTCAAGGCGCCATACGGGAAACGCTGGAAGAAACGGCGTATACCTTTGTTCCCGAATATCTGGTGGGCATTTATCAATGGCATTCGCATCGCGTTGATACCACGTACATCCGTTTTGCGTTCGGCGGGCATGTGACGCATCACGATACGGAACGTGTACTGGATACGGGCATTTTACTGGCATCTTGGTATAGTCCGGATGAAGTGAATCAAATGGTTCAGCGGCACCGCAGTCCGCTGGTGATGCAATGTATTCGCGACCATTTGGCGGGCAAACGCTATCCGCTGGAACTGCTGACACACTATGAGTAAAAAGCACCGTGTTGTCGTCGGCATGTCCGGCGGAGTCGACTCGTCTGTGGCGGCCTACTTGCTGAAACAGCAGGGTTACGATGTCGTCGGTTTGTTCATGAAAAACTGGGAGGACGATGATACCGATGAATATTGCTCCTCCCGCCAGGATTTTCTCGATGCGGTATCGGTTGCGGATGTCATCGATATTCCAATTGAAGTAGTCAATTTTTCCGCTGAATACAAAGACCGGGTTTTTACCCATTTTCTGGCTGAGTATCAAGCGGGGCGGACGCCCAATCCCGATGTACTGTGTAACGCCGAAATCAAATTCAAAGCTTTTCTGGATCATGCACATAAACTGGGAGCGGATTATATTGCAACAGGCCACTATGCGCAGGTGCGTGAAGTGAATGGCGTATTTCAGTTATTGAAAGGTGAAGATGGAACCAAAGATCAAAGTTATTTTTTGTACCGCCTCAATCAAACACAACTCGCCAATACCTTATTTCCGATCGGGCATCTGTATAAGCGCGAGGTGCGCAAGATCGCCAAGGAATTGAACTTGCCTAACTTTTCCAAAAAAGACAGTACCGGTATTTGCTTCATCGGCGAACGCCCTTTCCGAGAGTTTCTCAATCGCTATCTCCCGCACAAACCGGGAGAAATCCAAACACCAGATGGAAAAGTGATCGGTCAGCATGTGGGGTTGATGTATTACACCATCGGGCAACGGCAGGGGCTGGGAATCGGAGGGACACGTGATGGTGGCGATGAGCCGTGGTTCGTGTCCGCCAAGGATATGGCACGGAATGTATTGATTGCCGTGCAAGGTCATGACCATCCGGATTTGCTCCGCCCATCGCTGAGAGCAATCGATCTGACATGGGTTAGCGGCAAGCAACCGCACTGTAATTGGGTCTATGCCGCCAAAACACGCTACCGTCAGGTTGATGCTCCTTGTGCAATCATAGAATTAGCTCAAGATCATTGCCAGATCGATTTCGCACAACAGCAATGGGCCATTACACCGGGACAATCGGTTGTTATTTATGAAAGTAGGGTATGTCTTGGCGGTGGAGTCATTGCGGAGTAAATACTGAAAACACCACCATGCCCTAAGCCGGTTGACATAATTGGCGATCGCAAAAATAGAAAATAAAAATGGGATTTTTCATATAAAATCTATTTTTATTTCATCTATTACAATGTGTTAGAAAATATTTCTGTAACTTGATCTTGAAATTCCCAGCTAAAGCCCCTATTATTAGCACTCAGGGTTACTGAGTGCTAACACTATCTTACCCGCGTATTAGTATTCTGACTTATTAGAGATTTATGCATGAAATACAAAGTATTTCATAAATTTTGGTTTTTTAATTTTTACAGGAGAAAACAGTATGAAAATTCGCCCTTTGCATGATCGTGTGATTGTCAAGCGATTGGAAGATGAACGCAAAACCGCTTCAGGTATTGTTATCCCGGACAGCGCTGCGGAAAAACCTGATCAAGGTGAGATTCTCGCAATTGGAAAAGGAAAAGTCGGTGATGATGGGAAAGTGCGTCCATTGGAAGTTAAAGTGGGCGATAAAGTATTGTTTGGAAAATATGCTGGACAGTCTGTCAAAGTTCAAGGTGAAGAACTTTTGGTTATGCGGGAAGAAGATATTATGGGTGTAATTGAAGGCTAATTGCGCCGGTTCAATTATTCGCTAAAGACAATATGTTGTTGAGAGATTAGGAGAAAAGTTATGTCAGCAAAAGAAGTGAAGTTTGGTGATTCAGCACGTCATAGAATGGTAGCCGGTGTTAATATTTTAGCTGATGCGGTTAAAGTGACATTAGGTCCGAAAGGCCGGAATGTGGTGTTGGATCGCTCTTATGGCGCGCCAACCATTACCAAGGACGGTGTTTCAGTTGCGAAAGAAATCGAATTAAAAGACAAATTCGAAAATATGGGTGCACAGATGCTGAAGGAAGTGGCCAGCAAAACATCGGATGTAGCAGGTGATGGAACCACTACTGCAACGGTATTAGCACAAGCGATTGTCAAAGAAGGCATGAAGTATGTAGCCGCCGGCATGAACCCAATGGACCTTAAACGGGGCATTGATAAAGCTGTGACTGCAGCCGTCGGAGAATTGAAAAAACTGTCAAAACCTTGTGCGACAGCGAAAGAAATCGCGCAAGTGGGCAGTATTTCTGCGAACTCCGATACCGAAATCGGAAAAATCATTGCCGACGCGATGGACAAAGTCGGTAAAGAAGGCGTGATCACGGTAGAAGACGGCTCTGGATTGCAAAATGAGCTGGAAGTCGTGGAAGGTATGCAATTTGATCGCGGTTATCTGTCACCTTATTTTGTCAGCAGCGCGGAAAAACAAATTGCACTGCTTGATAACCCATTTGTTCTGCTACACGACAAAAAAATCTCCAATATTCGCGATTTATTGCCGGTATTGGAACAAGTGGCGAAAGCAGGTAAGCCTTTGTTAATTATTGCTGAAGATGTCGATGGCGAAGCGCTGGCTACACTCGTGGTCAACAATATCCGCGGCATTCTGAAAACTTGCGCGGTCAAAGCGCCTGGTTTCGGTGATCGCCGTAAAGCCATGCTGGAAGATATTGCCATCTTGACCGGCGGTACTGTGATTGCGGAAGAAGTGGGCCTGACCCTTGAAAAAGCGACGCTCAATGACTTAGGACAAGCAAAACGTATCGAAGTCGGTAAAGAAAATACCACTATCATTGATGGCGCGGGCGATGCTAAAGCTATTGAAGCGCGTGTCAAACAGATTCGCACACAAATTGAAGAAGCAACTAGCGATTACGATAAAGAAAAATTGCAAGAACGTGTCGCTAAATTGGCGGGTGGTGTTGCATTGATCAAAGTTGGTGCCGCAACCGAAGTTGAAATGAAAGAGAAAAAAGCACGTGTTGAAGACGCATTACACGCAACACGCGCAGCAGTAGAGGAAGGCGTAATACCGGGCGGTGGTGTCGCATTGCTGCGTACGATCTCGATTGTTAAGAAAACGAAAGGTGACAATCATGATCAGGATGCCGGTATCAAGATCGTCTTACGCGCCCTGGAAGAACCTTTACGTCAGATTGTTACTAACTGCGGCGATGAGCCCTCTGTTGTAGTGAATAAAGTCACGGAAGGTCAAGGCAATTTTGGTTACAATGCTGCAACCAGCGAATATGGTGACTTAGTTGCAATGGGTGTGCTGGATCCTACCAAAGTAACCCGTTCTGCATTACAAAATGCTGCTTCTGTTGCCAGTCTGATGCTGACCACCGACGCTATGGTCGCTGAATTGCCGAAGGAAGAAGCACCAGCCGGTGGCGGTATGGGCGGCATGGGCGGTATGGGTGGTATGGGCGGCATGGATATGTAATAAGTGCTATTCCAACGCAACTTAGAGTTTTGATACTAAACAGACTCCAATATCTCTTGGAGTCTGTTTTTTTATGCAAATGGAATTTCGATTGGAGGAATAGAGATACTTATCAGGCGTTATATTTTTATCTGAAAATATATTGCCGTGATAAATTCTACAGTATGGACAAAATAGAAAACTACTCACCGGCCGGAGATCTTTTGCACGATCGCGTTATTTTGGTGACGGGAGCGGGGCAGGGATTGGGGCGTGCAGCCGCTCTAGCATATGCGAATCATGGCGCCACCGTGATTTTACATGGGCGTAAAGTTAAAAAGCTGGAAACGGTTTATGATGAGATTGAAGCGCTCGGTAAAGCGCAAGCGCTTATTTATCCGCTTGATCTCGAAAAAGCCGAAGACAAAGATTTTGCCACGCTGGCGCAAGCGATTGCGGAACAACTCGGCCGATTAGATGGAATTCTGCACAATGCAGCCCTGCTGCCCGGTTTAAGTCCGTTGGAACATCAATCAGTTGTACAGTTTCGCTCGTTGCTGCAGGTGAATCTGATTGCGCGCTTCGCGGTCACGAAAGCGTGTTTGCCATTATTGAAAGCTTCACCGGATGCGAGTGTGATCATGACTACAAATTCGCATGGGCTGAATCCTTCAGCGTATTGGGGTGGTTTTGCCGTAGCCAACGCAGGGATTCACGCTTTGATGAAGATTCAGGCCGATGAATGGGAAGCATTGCCTAACTTACGCATGAATTCTATCGTGCCCGGGATTGTGAATTCACCTCAACGGATTATGACGCATCCTGGTGAAGTCAAACAAACGATGCGCCGCCCGGAAGATTTAATGGCAACCTATCTGTATTTGATGGGGCCGGATAGTAAAGGTGTCAGCGGGCAAACTATCGCTTGCTAATTAGCACAGTAATTGAATGATCTGGCTGCGATCAGCGGGATTAAAAGGTATAATCGTTACAATAAATTGACTTGCGAAAGTGGCGGAATTGGTAGACGCA
>MSXT01000047.1:6605-15112 GCA_002083595.1 Proteobacteria bacterium ST_bin16
GTGGGGGTTCGAGTCCCCCCTTTCGCACCAAATTATCTTTAGCAGCAATCTTTTTATCCGGTTGTCCGGTATGTCAAGAAATAACCGGATGTTATTGCAATATATTGAAAAATATTTAATCAGTCGGGAACTTGAATGGGATCAAATGTAGAAAACCTCGGTGCACTAGAACGTCGTTTTGATATCACAATTTCTCTGGAGAAATTACAGAGTGAAATTGATAACCGCTTGCAGCGGCTGGCAAGAACAGCCAAGTTGCATGGTTTTCGCCCTGGAAAAGTCCCATTGAAAATAATTACTCAAATGTATGGAATGCAGGTTCAGCAAGATGTATTGAACGATGCGGTCCATAAAGAGTTCAAAGACACTGTTCAGCAGCAGAACTTACAAGTGGCCGGTTATCCGCGTTTTGAAGCAAAAGCGACTGATGGAAACGATGCACTTTATACCGTAAGCGCAACATTTGAAGTGTACCCCGAGATCGTATTAGGTGATTTAAGTAGCCAAAGTATTGAGCAACCCACTGTGAAAGTTGGTGAAACGGATATCGACAAGACGCTTGATATGATTTGTAAGCAGCGTGTGGCCTATCAGCCGGTCAATCGCGCCGCAAAAAAAGGCGATCGGGTTAAGATAGATTATCACGGCACTATCGATGGAAATGATTTTGCGGGCGGTAAGTCTAACGATGTGTACTTGATTCTGGGCGATGGAAAATTTCTAAAGGATTTTGAAGCTGCACTCATTGATATGCAAGTTGGTAGCAGTAAATCATTTGATGTGGTTTTTCCTGAAGACTATCATGGTAAAGAAATTGCTGGAAAAACCGTCACTTTTGAAGTTACATTAAATGAATTGGCGGAACCAGTATCACCGGCTGTCGATGCCGAATTTGCCAAATCGTTAGGTATCCCCGATGGAGATCTGCAAAAGCTGCGCGAGGGAATACAAAAAGATCTTGAACGTGAAGTTTCCAAACGAGCCAGGTCAAAACTGAAAGAACAAATTATGCAGGCGTTATTGAGCACAACGCAAATCGATGCACCAAATGTATTGATTAATCAAGAAAAAGAAAGGTTGCTGCAAAACGCAAAAAGCGACTTGGAAGCACGCGGGATGAAAGCTAAGGAAATATCGCTGTCATCGGATCTTTTTAAAGAAAAAGCCGAATATCGCGTAAAACTAGGATTGATTCTGGCTGAACTTGTCAAAGTGCATGCACTGAAAGCGACTCCCGAACAAGTTCGCAGAATTATAGAAGATGCAGCACAAAGTTATGAAAATCCAGAACAGGTTGTTAAATGGCATTATGCTTCTTCAGAACGATTACAAGAAGCTGAATCATTAGCTTTGGAAGAAAATGTAGTGGATTGGGCGCTCGGAAAAATAAAATTAATTAACAAAACTGTAACTTTCGACGAGCTGATGGGGATATCCTGAAATGAAGCAAATTTTTGATAACATGCATGATCTGGAACCAAAGAGCCTGGGGTTGATTCCCATGGTGATAGAAACCAGCGGACGCGGTGAGCGGGCTTATGATATTTATTCGCGCTTATTAAAGGAAAGAGTCGTATTCCTGGTGGGTCCAGTTACCGAAGCCAGTGCAAATCTGGTAGTTGCACAGTTTTTGTTTCTTGAATCTGAAAACTCAGAGAAAGATATTCATTTTTATATTAACTCTCCGGGAGGAGTGGTATCCGCCGGTTTGGCCATTTATGACACAATGCAATATATAAAACCGGATGTCAGTACTTTATGCATTGGTCAAGCAGCAAGTATGGGAGCACTACTTTTAACCGCGGGCGCGAAAGGTAAGCGTTATTGTTTACCGAATTCACGCGTCATGATTCATCAACCGCTTGGGGGGTTTCAGGGGCAGGCTTCGGATATCGAGATACATGCACGTGAGATATTATATCTTAAAGCTCGATTAAATGAGATCATGGCAAAACACACCGGACGCCCGGTCTCCGATGTCGAAAAAGATACAGATCGTGATAATTTTATGAGTGCTGCAGAGTCTGTAAGTTATGGATTAGTAGATGCGGTATTGGCACAAAGAGATGTAAGCGCAAGTTAACAAATGCTTGTGCAAAATTTGTTTAAACACGATTACCTAAACTCGATTACGGTGGGACAAAAATATGCCAGACAAAGCTAGTAGCGAGAAACTCCTTTATTGTTCTTTTTGTGGCAAGAGTCAGCATGAAGTAAGAAAACTGATTGCAGGCCCTTCGGTTTTCATTTGCGATGAATGTATTGATTTATGCAATGACATCATTCGCGAAGAAATGCAAGGTGATGAGGCAACCAAGTTAGTCAAATCAAACTTGCCGGTACCCCGTGAGATCTGCCAAATACTTGATCAATATGTAATCGGGCAGGAGTCCGCAAAAAAAATTCTTTCTGTAGCAGTTTATAATCATTATAAGCGGCTGAGAAATGTAACAAAATCAGATGAAACCGATGATATAGAGCTATCAAAAAGCAACATCTTACTTGTCGGCCCAACAGGTTCGGGTAAAACATTATTGGCACAAACCTTAGCCCGGCTCTTGGATGTTCCTTTCATTATGGCGGATGCTACAGCGCTCACCGAAGCAGGCTATGTCGGTGAAGATGTCGAAAACATTATCCAGAAATTACTGCAAAAATGTAATTATGATGCCGAAAAAGCGCAGCGTGGTATCGTTTACATTGATGAAATTGATAAAATTTCACGTAAATCAGACAACCCATCCATTACTCGTGATGTCTCCGGTGAAGGCGTGCAACAGGCATTACTGAAATTAATCGAAGGTACCATTGCGATGGTTCCTCCTCAAGGTGGACGGAAGCATCCTAATCAAGAATTTATTCAAGTCGACACGACCAATATTTTGTTTATTTGCGGTGGTGCATTTGACGGTCTCGATAAAGTGATAAGGTCGCGCACCGAAAAAGGTGGTATCGGTTTTGGCGTCGATGTGAAAAGCCACGCGCGTAAGGATATGAATAAGGTACTACAACAAGTAGAGCCTGAAGATTTAGTGAAATTCGGTTTAATTCCTGAGTTTGTTGGGCGTTTACCAGTCGTTGCCACATTGGAAGAACTCAACGAAGCAGCATTAATTCAAATTTTAACGGAACCGAAAAATGCACTCGTTAAACAATATTGGAAAATGTTTAATATGGAAGGGGGCGTTGACTTGGAGTTCCGGGAGCCAGCACTTAAAGCTATTGCTAAAAGAGCCTTAACACGTAAAACAGGTGCGCGCGGCTTACGATCAATTCTTGAAGAAATACTGCTGGATATTATGTACGATCTTCCGTCGCTCGAGAATGTGACAAAAGTAGTCATTGACTATAACTCGACCAATGATGATGTCAAACCAATTTTAATCTACTCGGATCAGCCGAAAATTGCTAAGCGTTCCAAGTAATCGGGAAAACTTGATTGGTAGTGCTATCTGTAAACTATACATATTTGATAATGGCATTATATGAAATATTTACAGATAGCTAGCCATGTGCTGGTATTTTTGATAGCCGTCTTGTAATTCTGGTTTGTGCACATATTTTATTAATCAGTTATGAATTTATTAAATGAGCGGATATGACTTCTTTGATTGAAGATTCTGAACAATTGATACTACCGTTATTGCCTTTGCGCGATGTGGTTGTTTTTCCGCATATGGTTATTCCATTATTTGTCGGTAGACAAAAATCCATCAAAGCGCTGGAACTGGCTATGGAGTCGAATAAGAATATTCTGCTGGTTGCCCAGAAAGTAGCGTCAAAGGATGACCCAGCTCCTGAAGATCTTTATGATGTATGCAGCATTGCTAGCTTGTTACAAATGCTGAAATTACCTGATGGAACCGTCAAGGTTCTGGTGGAGGGTAATCATCGAGCTCGCATTATGGAGTTAGTTGATTCTGAAACTCATTATTCTGGCAGAGCAATGCAAGTTCGATCCGATTCTACGGAAAATCCCGAAGTAGAAGCGATGCGTCGCGCCATTCTGACTCAATTTGATCAATATGTAAAACTCAATAAAAAAATTCCGCCGGAGATCATTACCTCGCTGGGAGGCATTGATGATGCCGGCCGCCTTGCTGATACGATTGCTGCCTACTTACCGTTAAAACTTGAACAGAAACAGGAAGTACTTGAAATTTTTGAAGTTTCTAAACGCCTGGAGCATCTATTAGGATTATTAGAGACTGAATTAGATATTTTACAAGTTGAAAAGCGTATTCGCGGTAGAGTAAAACGCCAAATGGAAAAAAGTCAGCGTGACTACTATCTTAATGAGCAAGTAAAAGCTATTCAGAAAGAATTGGGTGAAGGCGAAGATGGCGCAGATATCGATGAAATTGAGAAAAAAATAAAGTCTGCTCAAATGCCGAAAGAAGTGCTCGCCAAGGCCGAGTCGGAATTGAAGAAACTGCGCTTGATGTCCCCAATGTCTGCCGAAGCGACGGTAGTGCGTAATTATATCGACGCACTGGCAACTTTACCTTGGAAGAAGAAAAGCAAAATTAATCAGGATCTTAAATCGGCAGAAGCAAGATTGGAAAAAGATCATTATGGTTTGGAAAAAGTAAAAGAACGAATCGTTGAATATCTTGCGGTTCAACAACGTGTCAGTAAATTGAAAGCCCCGATTCTTTGCTTGGTTGGCCCTCCTGGTGTTGGTAAAACTTCATTAGGGCAATCGATCGCTCATGCCACAAACCGAAAATTTGTGCGCATGTCATTAGGTGGCGTGCGCGATGAGGCTGAGATTCGCGGTCACAGAAAAACCTATATTGGATCAATGCCGGGTAAGATCTTGCACAATATGAGCAAGGTTGGTGTGAAAAACCCATTATTTTTGCTTGATGAAGTCGATAAGATGGGTATGGATTTCCGTGGAGATCCAGCGTCTGCTCTACTGGAGGTTCTTGATCCTGAACAAAACAGCACGTTTGTCGATCACTACATCGAAGTGGAGTACGACTTGTCGGATGTAATGTTTGTAGCCACTGCAAATACACTAAATATTCCGCCCGCGCTGCTTGATCGCATGGAGGTCATTCAGTTATCAGGGTATACAGAAGATGAGAAGCTGAATATATCGACACGTTATTTATTAACAAAACAAATGCAGAATCATGGTCTTGAGGAAAATGAACTGACTGTTTCGGAATCTGCGCTGCGGGATATTGCGCGCTACTATACGAGAGAAGCGGGTGTGCGTGCAATGGAACGGGAAATTTCAAAAATTTGCCGGAAAGCCGTAAAAGCAATGTTGCTCAAAAAAGGTAAAAACAAAATTACCGTTACTTCTCGTAATCTTGACAAATTCTTAGGCGTAAGACGTTTTACTTATGGCGTAGCAGAAGAGAAAAATCAAGTTGGGCAGGTAACTGGTCTGGCATGGACCGAAGTAGGTGGTGAATTACTCACTATTGAAGCAGTGGTGCTAGCAGGAAAAGGAAAAACTATTACAACCGGGCAGCTTGGTGAAGTCATGCAAGAATCCATTCAGGCGGCGCTTTCGGTGGTTCGAAGCCGTTCCCAGCTGCTAGGAATAGCAGAAGATTTTTACCAAAAGAATGATATTCACATTCATCTTCCTGAGGGAGCAACGCCCAAGGATGGACCGAGTGCTGGGATTGGCATATGTGTCGCAATGGTATCAGTTCTTACAAATATTGCTGTAAGAGCTGATGTCGCTATGACTGGAGAAATTACCCTTAGAGGTGAAGTGCTACCCATCGGCGGTTTGAAAGAAAAATTATTAGCGGCGCATCGCGGCGGTATTAAATCGGTCATTATTCCAGAAAAGAATGTGAAGGATTTGACCGAAATTCCAGCTAATATAATAAGTCAACTGACCATTTATCCAGTTAAGTGGATTGACCAAGTACTTGATATCGCGCTGGAGCATAAACCAGAGCTATTTCCTGCGCCAATTGCACAACCCGTTTTACAGTCAAATACTGAAGAGAACGTCACAGAATCTGTTATAAAACATTGAGTTAAAATATTTCCTCACTATTTCATTCTTTTATATCGGGAAGTTAAAGCTTAAATTAATCGAAATTCTGCAAGCAGTGGAATATGATCGGATAAATGACGCCACGGTTGCCCTTTAAGGTAGTTGCAACTGACAATTTTCAGATCACGATAATAAATTCGATCCATAGATAACACGGGCAACCAAGCAGGGAATGTTCGCGCATAAGTGCCATGAGTGATTTTAAAAGCTTCCTGGACACCCAAATTGTGGTGCAAAAGATACTCCGCACGGCCGCGCCAATCATTGAAGTCACCGGCAATAATCAGTGGCTCGTTTGTTGGAATATGTGAGTTGATGCGCTTTACCAGTGTTGCGAGTTGACGCTCTCTCTCTTGTTCAAATAATCCCAAATGCACACAGATGACATGAATTCTTTGATCGACTCCGGGAATTTGAATAATCCCGTGTAACAGACTTCGACTGGCTGATTTAAATAATGAAACATTAATATTTTCCCATTCAATAAAGGGGTATTTACTCAAAATCGCATTGCCGTGATGACCTGATTTATAGATAGCGTTCTTACCATAAGCATAATGGTGCCAGACTTGATCAGCCAGAAATTCAAATTGCCGGTTATTTGGCCAATCAACAAATCGATTGTTCGATATAGCGCGCTCACCATGTATTTCCTGCAGAAAAACTATATCTGCGTTGATATACTGCAATGAATACTTGATTTCATGCAAAATAAAACGCAAATTGGTAGCGCTGAATCCTTTGTGAATATTATAAGTCAGAATTTTAAATGAACCATTAGTCATGCGATCGTCCGTAACGACCAAAAGCGAAATTTGATTTTGTACTTTTGAAATACATAGAGTGAGAATTTAAAATTTACCAATTGTGCAACACCTAGCCAATTTGATTAAATTATTTTCCATTTTACATGTCAAATTTCAATAGTAGTACAAAATCACTCTCAGAAAATAGCATTTAATTGCCAATAATTTGTATTATGTTAAATCGGAGAATAAATTCACGCCGGAAATCTGACAAGATTGTCGAGATTTTCTATAGGCTATTAAGCGGTTTTCGGCTCGTTCATTTCTAAGGTTTGATAGATGCCGACATAAAAGCCTTAGTTCTTCTTTATCGACGCCTGCTTCTAGCAGGCGTTTCTTTTCCTTTGTAACCAGTCGGTAATATTTTCGCTTTACAGATTTAATTCGTGTGTAACGGATGAACCAATAGAGATTAGTTAGTGTTGAAAACATAATTATTAGTATAAGATCAATGAAAGTAATTATGATTACGTAATGCCACATGCAATTATTTACCCTTTAAAAATTAAGGTTTTTCTTTCATCCATCTGAATGATAAATAATAAAATTAGGTAGTATCAATAATACTTAATATTCAAACAATACTTATGTATATTGATATGTTTATAATAATTATGATCTATTAAGGCAATACCTGAACATTTTCGATTTGATTAATGACACAGTAATTGAATTACATGGTTATAAAAATAGGTTAAATATCAAGAATTATATGAAGTTTGCAGATTTCTTTTCAGGTATAGGCGGATTTAGGGTTGGTTTAGAAGACATAGGATGGGAATGTGTTTTTTCAAATGATATCAATAAAGATTCAAATTTAATCTATAAAACAAATTTCACAACCCATAAAATGTCAGATTTATCTATAACTGATCTTTCAATAAATGTGATACCTGATTTTGATGTATTTTGTGGGGGCTTTCCTTGTCAACCATTCTCAATTGCGGGAAAAATGAATGGAGAGAGAGATGAACGGGGAAATCTTTTTATGCATATAATCAAAATATGCACAATAAAGAAGCCCAAAATCATTTTTCTGGAAAATGTAAAAAATTTATACTCCATTAATAATGGACTAATTTTCAAGAAATACATCAGTGAATTGCGGGAGATTGGTTATCACCCATATTATGATTTTCTCGATAGTGCTAGGTTCAAAATACCTCAATCGAGAAATAGATTATTCATTGTCGCTTTTAGAAAAGATTTAAATATAAATAAATTTCTTTTTCCAAAAGGCTCTAATCACGAAATTCCTGTAAGCAAAATCATAAACCAAAATGACTTTTCTATACCTCTAGGCAGCAAGTGGAAATATTACGTTGACTATTATTCAGGTAGGACGCAAGAAAAAGACATTCCATTCAATATACCTAAAACAAGAAAAAATCTTGAAAGAATAGACAAGGATATTGATCTAGACAACTGTATATATCAGCTAAGATCGAGTGGCGTAAGAGCTATAAGCGTAAATAGACCCCTACCAACATTAGCAGTAAGCATAAGTGGAGGCGGTGCCATGATTCCAATATATAGTAAAGAAAAAAGGCATCTCAGCATATTAGAACTACAAAGGATTATGGGATTTCCAGACAAGTATCATTTCCCAATATCTAGGACATCTGCAATTAAAGGATTAGCAAATGCCGTTTGTCCACCAGTAATTAAAG
>MSXT01000048.1 GCA_002083595.1 Proteobacteria bacterium ST_bin16
TCCGAATTCTGAGACGACCCCTATTTGTCCATTGCTCAGGCGTTAAGGTTTTCATCGACAGCGCATGAATATCCTGTTTCATTTTTTCACCCAGCGATTTGTAGACCAGTTGATGCTGCTGAACTATATTTTTGCCTTGAAATTGCGCACTGACGATCAGTGCTTGAAAATGGCGTCCGTCGTCGCCTTCCACTTGCACGTGTTCACAAGGTAATGCCGATTCAATATAAGTTTTTACGTTTTCTGCAGTTAGCATTTCTATTCTCCTTCACGCATGATGAACATGCAAAATCAAACAATCGTTATTTTAGTGCCGCAATTTATACCCGGCTTTGAGCATCCGGATGGTCAGCATGGATATGGCCACCAAGCATATTGCCACAATCAGAAGACTAATATAAGGCGAAATATCCGATACGCCAAAGAAGCCGTAGCGAAATCCATCGATCATGTAAAAAAACGGATTCAGGTGAGAAAAATACTGCCATCCGGCCGGTAGCGAATGAATGGTGTAAAACACCCCGGATAAGAAAGTCAGCGGCAAAATGATGAAATTCTGGAAAGCCGCCAATTGATCGAACTTGTCCGCCCAGATGCCCGCAATCAACCCCAACGCACCGAGTATCGCGCTGCCCAGTATAATAAAAAGCACTGACCAGACCGGCAGCAGCAACGGGATATCAAAGAATACCAGCGTAACCAGGTAAACACCCAGGCCAACCATTAACCCGCGTGCAACGGAAGCGATAATGTAGGCGAAAAATATGGCGTGATAGGACAGCGGGGATAGCAGAATGAAAACAATGTTACCGCTGATTTTCGATTGAATCATGCTGGACGATGCGTTGGCAAAAGCATTCTGAATCACCGCCATCATCACCAGCCCCGGAATCAGAAAAGTGGTGTACGCCACACCGGGATAAGCTTCTACATGGGCTTCCAGCACATGAAAAAAAATCAGCAAATAAAGTAATGTGGAAATCATGGGCGCGACAATCGTCTGAAAACCGACCTTCCAGAAGCGCAGCAATTCCTTGTAGAGCAAAGTGTAAAATCCGGTCATTTCGATTGGTTGCCGCTATTTCTCATCATATTAACAAAAACATCTTCCAGGTCCGGCTGCTGTAACTGCATTTCCAGTATCTGTACCTTCGTGGACCGTAAAGACGACAAGATAAACTCGATTTGCGCATGCGTATCAATTTTAAGCTCGACCACGCCATGATCATGACTGATTTGCAATGCTTGCAACGCAACAGGCACAATATCCGGCAATAACCGTAGCCGCACTGATTTTCCGGATGGCATTTTTTCAATCAGATTCTGCGTATTATCCAGCGCGACAATTTTTCCATCCTTTAGCATTGCCACCCGATTACACAGCGTTTCCGCTTCTTCCAGATAATGCGTCGTCAACACAATCGTGTGTCCGCTCTGATTGAGCTGCTTGATAAATTCCCATAGCGACTGGCGCAGTTCCACGTCCACACCGGCGGTCGGTTCATCCAGGATGATGACCGGTGGCTTATGCACCAGCGCTTGGGCAACCAAAACCCGGCGTTTCATACCGCCCGACAACGTACGCATGTTGGCGTTGGCTTTACCGGTCAAGTCCAGACGCTCGATGATTTCATCCACCCAATCGCTATTTTGCTGGATACCGTAATAACCCGATTGAATCAGCAATACCTCGCGCACGGTGAAGAAAGGGTCAAAAACCAATTCTTGCGGCACCACGCCTAAACTCTGCCGCGCTTGCCGGTATTGTGTGATGACATTATGTCCCATCACGCTGACCGAGCCGCTATCGGCCAGTGTCAAACCGGCGATGATGCTGATCAGCGTGGTTTTACCGGCGCCATTCGGACCCAGCAGCGCAAAAAACTCTCCCGCGTGAATCTCAAGATCGATACCGGACAGTGCATGCACATCGCCAAAGCGTTTGGAGACGTGCTTAACTTCAATAGCAGGTTGCATCGAATAAAGAAATCAGAAGGAGAGCAATTCGGAACTTCAGGATTGGCAAAACAGCATCCGGTCAGGAAGCGTTTTGCACCGGAACTGGATTGACCGCGAGCGGAATTAACTCCGCAACCCCATATAATTGGATCAGGCTTTTAAGACTCTCGGGCATATTGATAAATTGCAATGCATGGCTGCTTTTACGCGTCGCGCGCTGCCATTCCAGCAATACACTGACGATGGTTGAATCTACTTCGGTCACTTGATCGAGATCGATCGTCAGCGGCTGATCATCGAACAACGCAATGCCGCTTTTCGTCAGCATCACCGCATGATCAATCGTGACAGCGCCCTGCACGATCACAGTGTTGCCCTCACGAGAAATTATCGGAATCGAAGAGTTCAATTGATTTCCCGCCGTTACTACTTTTTACCTTCCAGGGATTTGTTTTTATCCGTTAAGACCTTCAGCAATCCCTCGACACCGCCTTTACGCACCTGACTGTTAAAACTTCCGCGGTAATTGGTCACCAGACTGACACCGGCGACTGTCACATCATAGACTTTCCATCCATCCGACTTTTTCTCCATGCTATAGTCAATCGGCAATGGTTCTTTTCCATTCCCTTGAATGACTACAGTCCGGACAGTGGTTTCTGTTTGATTACCTAGTTGCTTGACCGGATTGACTTTAATCGTTTCATTGCTATGACTGTTCAAAGCATTAGAATAGGTACGCACTAACAATGTGCGGAATTCATTCACCAATTTTTGTTGTTGTTCCGGTGCTGCTGTTGACCAGTGTTGTCCCATCGCGAGCTGAGTCATACGGGTAAAATTGAAGTGCGGCAGTATTTTGGTCTCGATCAGATCGAGCATTTTTTCTTTATTACCATTTTTCAATTCTTCATCTTTCTGAATAATTTCCATCACCTCCTTGACCGTTTTGTCGACCAGCCGGTCAGGCGACAGTTCCGCTGACCATGCCGGGAACGCCAATAAGCTCGCAAGTGTTACTATCATTACTCCAAGAAATCTCTTCATCATGCCCTCACCAAAATTTTTAGTCATAGTTACGATACTAAACCAACAGCTGCAAAATTAACAAATATCCATTCAGATCACAAAGAATCGTCTTCCGTCGCTTTATTGAATAAAAAACGTCCGATCAATTCTTCCAGCACCATGGCTGAATTGGTTTTCATGATTTTATCGCCATCTTTCATCATGGCCTCATCCCCGCCCGCAGCCAAACCAATATACTGCTCACCCAGCAAACCCGACGTCAAAATACTGGCAAATGTATCTTTAGGAAATAGAAACCGGCTGTCCATGCTCATGGTAACCACCGCATCGTACGTTTGCGTGCTGAATTGAATATCCGTGACGCGTCCGACCACAACGCCCGCGCTCTTTACCGGCGCACGCACTTTCAGGCCACCGATATTTTCAAAATTTCCACTAATGACATAGCTTTGAGAAGGATTATACACATTGAGATTGCCCACTTTCAGACTCAGGATCATGAGCGCGATGA
>MSXT01000049.1 GCA_002083595.1 Proteobacteria bacterium ST_bin16
CATTCGATGTTGCCGAACATCTGAGAACCCCGGAAGAAATGGCTGCTTATCTCGAGGCATGCTTTGAAGAAGCCGGTGACGACGCCGCCTTCATCGCCCAGGCATTGGGTAACATTGCACGCGCCAAAGGCATGTCGCAAATAGCACGCAATTCCGGCTTGTCACGCGAAAGCCTGTACAAAGCGCTTTCAGGGGAACGCAATCCGAGTTTTGACACGATCCTGAAGGTTATTCATGCGTTGGGTATCAAACTTCATGCAACGGCAGCATCGGCATCGGATCAAAAGATTGCTTCTGAGGCTAACAGATGATCTTAATTTGATTTCTCTACCGATTATTTACTAAAGGAGTTCAGTTAAAAAATTGTCTATTACATATGAGTATCTTTGTTAACGAATTGATACAGATATTCTTAGCTATTTAGCTGATTCTATTTAGTTAGGCGCTCCATTTATGACTCAATTTATCACCGCCACATGCCTCCTGTTGGTTGATCACTTCTTGAACATCAAATCCAATCCAACTGGATATGGTTTCAATTCAAGAGTGTTCTCGCATGTATTACACCCTGAAGAGAAATTTATTCTTGAAGGCTGCTCATCAGGGACAATTTCAGGCGAGCCATCGCGGCTAGAGCATTTGGTTCCATGCATAGTTCTCTACAATGAAACACAGCGTCTTCTCGCAAATGGGAAACTGTCTAAGGCTGAAATAGCTCTCTTACTGCAGAAGCACTGGCGCGTGGCACGTATCACCCAAGAGGAACAAAAACGACTTGACTCTGAGTACAAACAAACTATGCCAAAAAAGTGGGTATATGAAACCGGTGATACTCTAGCTAGACTCAAAGCTGTAGGGATAGAGCTACAACCACCACCACTTTAATCTTGAACTTATTAACTCAATTGTATGTAGAAGAGCAAGCATTTTGTAATGAGAGATGTTCCTGTTATTGGCTTGCCTCTTGTTTTATTGAATCCACTCCTTTACCGCCATCATCTTCTTTCCTCGGGGTATTCGTTTATAATCCTTAAATCCCACCTGGCTTGTAATCCATGATCGACTACCAATACCTTCAGAAATCGCTCAATCATT
The DNA here is from genome assembly GCA_002083595.1 of Proteobacteria bacterium ST_bin16. Lineage (GTDB taxonomy): Bacteria > Pseudomonadota > Gammaproteobacteria > Burkholderiales > Nitrosomonadaceae > Nitrosomonas. The sequence continues at coordinate 1,096 of MSXT01000049.1, forward strand.
TGCAGGCTCAATTTCTAAACTACCAATCGCTGGATCTCGCATTGCCGAAGTTGATGCAGGAAGCGGTCGCGGAGTCGGTGATTCAGCGCTTTGAGGTGTGTTATGACTGCTTGTGGAAAGTGTTGAAGCGCTACCTGGTTGAAGAATTGGGTATTCCGGAAGTGCCGAACAGTCCGAAGCCAATTTTCCGGTTGGCTGCTGAAAACAACCTGCTGCCTTCCGCTGTTGAGCGATGGCTGGATTATGCCGAAGCGCGCACTCATACCACACACGATTACAGCGGCGAAAAAGCCAAAGCGTGTTTGTCGCTGATGGGTGATTTTATTCGCGATGCCGCTGCGCTCTATCAGTCGCTGAGCAAATAAGACGGCCATGCAAACGCTTGATATTACGCCGGATCAGCGCAAAATCCTGCTCGATCTGCTGAATGATTATCTGCCAGATGTGACGGTCTGGGCTTACGGTTCGCGCATCAAAGGAACGGCGCGCCCGCAATCCGATTTGGATTTGGCAGTTTTTGCAGCTACGGAGCAAAAGCGAGCTGTCGCTGCATTGAAAGAAGCATTGGAAGAAAGTCAGTTGCCGTTTCGGGTCGATCTATTTGTCTGGGATGAAATCCCGGTGCAGTTTCGCGAAAACATTCAGCAGGCGCATATGGTTTTGGTGAATTCACGTTCGTCATAGCATCCCCATTAAGGTTTATCATTCGGTTTTTACCAATTAACTGTCCACGAGATTCATGGAACCCATCTACTTCGACCACAATGCCACCACCCGCGTCGACGACGCTGTTTTAGAAGCGATGCTGCCGTATTTCCAACAAGAATTCGGCAATGCATCGAGCCGACACGGTTATGGCATGGTTGCACGGAGGGCGATCGACAAAGCACGCAAGCAGGTGGCGGAGGCGGTCGGGGTGCAGCCGGTGCAGGTGATTTTTACCAGCGGCGGTTCGGAGGCGAATAATCTGTTTATTCGCGGCGCGGTGGATAGTTTGAAGCCGGGGAATCTGTTCATCAGCGCGATCGAGCATCCGTGTGTGTTGAAACCGGCGCAGGCGATTGCGCGGCGCGGTTGCGATCCTTGGCCGTTGCAGCAACTGGCGGTCAATGCGGATGGGCAAGCCGATGTGGCGGCTGCCGAAGCCGCAATGCAAACCAATAAACCGGGATTGGTATCGGTGATGCTGGCGAATAACGAAACCGGCGTGATCCAGGATATCGCCACAATCGTCGAGCTGGCGCGTTCGCATGGCGCTTACGTGCATACCGATGCGATTCAGGGATTGGGCAAAATTCCGGTCAATTTTGCCGCGTTGAAAGTCCATGCGATGACGTTATCCGCGCATAAAATTTACGGGCCGAAAGGCGCGGCGGCGTTGATCGTCGACAAACGCTTGTTGTTGAAACCGTTGATTTACGGCGGCGGACATGAAAACGGCTTGCGTTCCGGCACCGAGAATGTGCCTGCGATTGTGGGATTTGGTGTAGCGTGCGAATTGGCCGTCGCGCGCTTGGCCGAAACCGCGCAGCACGTTACCAAGTTGCGTGATCGGCTGGAAACCGGGTTGACCGGCATGGGCGCGGCGATTTTCGGCGGACAAGCGGCGCGCATTCCGAATACCTGTTATTTCGCGCTGCCGGATATCGAGGGCGATACGCTGGTGGTTAAATTGGACAAAGCCGGTTTTGCCGTTGCCGCCGGGGCGGCGTGTTCCAGCGTGAATCCGGGGCAAAGCCATGTGCTGGCGGCGATGCAAATTGATCCGATGCTCGCGCGCTGCGCGGTGCGTGTCAGTCTGGGCCGTGACAACACACTTCAACAAGTGGACGATTTTTTGCGCGCCACGCAACGCATTGTTGCAGAATTGCGCCAGATCAACAGTCTCTCCTTCTAAAAATACCTCGCTAAATCCAAACTTGGTTACAATGCAGCGTCGCTATTATTGCTTTGTATACCAAGCTGCCTAAAATCCATTCATTTATGACGAATCAAACCACAAAGCCAGTCAAAGCCATCATCCTGAGTGCAGGGCAGGGGCGGCGCTTACTGCCGCTGACCGAGAACACCCCGAAATGCCTGTTGCCGGTTGCCGGCAAACCCGTGCTGGCTTGGCAAATCGATGCCTTGCTCGCGGCCGGTGTCGAAGAGGTCACCATTATCACGGGTTTCCAGGTGGCGCAGATTGAGGAGTTACTGCAACAACGGTACGCCCATCATCCCAAGATCAAAATCCTGTTCAACCCCTTTTACGAAGTAGCGGACAATCTGGCGAGCTGCTGGATTGCGCGCACCGAAATGGATAGCGATTTTTTGATATTGAATGGCGATACCGTGATCGAAACCGCGTTGCTGGATAAAGTCTTGAATTCAGAATCCGCGCCCATTACACTGAGCGTGGATTTTAAGGATAGCTACGACGCCGACGATATGAAAGTGCAATTGAACGCCGATGGCTGGGTGCAGCAAGTGAGCAAAATCGTGCCGCCGCATCAAGTCAACGCGGAATCCATCGGGCTGATTTATTTTCGCGGCAACGGTGTGCCACTATTCCGCCAAGCCGTGGAAGAAGCGTTGCGTCATCCGGCGGAGCTGAAATCGTGGTATTTGTCGATTATCGACCGCCTGGCCAAAGAACATTGGGTGAATTCCTGCTCGATCAACGGATTTCGCTGGTGTGAAATCGATTTTATCGAGGATTTGGCCAGAGCCGGTATCATCTTTGACGAGAACGCATCATGATCAGCACCACCGAGCCAGAGCTGAATGCCACCATGCGCAAGTTTGGCGCGCCGCAAACGATTATCTGGTCGTTTCAATACTGGTCGGTATTACTGCGTCCCGCACAGGCGACACTAGGCGCTCTAGTTCTGGCCGCGCATGAACCGGCACAGGCCTTTTCGCAGCTGAGTCCGGCCAGCTTCGCGGAACTGCACAGCGTCACCGGGCAAATTGAATCGGCACTGTCAAAAGCCTTCCACTATGACAAAATCAATTATTTGATGCTGATGATGGTCGATCCCGATGTGCACTTTCATGTGATTCCACGGTATGCACAACCGAAGCCGTTCGCCGGGATGGAATTTATCGACGCGGGCTGGCCCGCCATGCCGAACCTGGGGCAAGTCAACACCACCGATGCAGCGATCAATCAGCACATCATGAATCACCTTCAATCCTGCTGGTCTTAAGCGAAACAAAGCGAGACGACACGTGACCGAAGAAAAAACCCCTTACATCAAAGAATTTCCACTGCGTGAAGCGCATCATCTGGTACGCGACCTGATGACGCCGAAGCCATGGATTTATTGGACGGATTTCTTATTTCACATCACGCTGGGCTGGGCGGCTTTTTTTACCGCGCTGTTTTCACCATTTTTCTCGCTCTGGCAACTGGGCGGATTCATCGTCGCTGTACTCGCCTTGTACCGTTCGGCGATTTTTGTGCATGAGCTGGCACATTTAAAGAAAGGTACATTCAAGAACTTCCGTCTGGTGTGGAATATCATCTGCGGCATTCCGTTCATGATTCCGTCGTTCACTTACGATGGCGTGCATAACGACCATCACAAACCGGATGTGTACGGCACCAGCGCAGATGGCGAGTACCTGCCGTTTGCGACGCATAAACCGGCGGAAATGGTGGTTTATGTACTGCTGTCGTTTTTGATTCCGATTGCGCTGGCGGCGCGCTTCGTGCTGTTGACGCCGGTTTCGTATCTGATTCCGCCATTGCGCAAAATTGTGTGGGAACGCGCATCATCATTGACGATTGACCCCACTTACCGGCGCGCGCCGGATGCGGTCCGCAACGATCTTAATTGGCGCCAGCAAGAACTTGGTGCTTTCCTGTTCGGCGCAAGCATCATTGCACTGGTTGTATTGGGTGTGCTTCCTTATTCGTTGCTGGTGTTGTGGTACCTTACCGCAGTGGCCGTGTTCATTCTCAATTCGCTGCGCACATTGGCGGCGCATGCTTACCGCAATCCAGGCGACCGCAAAATGACATTGGCCGAACAATACCTGGATTCAGTCAATATTCCCGGCAATGTTCTGATCACGCCGTTATGGGCGCCGGTCGGTTTGCGTTTTCACGCTACACACCACTTGTTCATGAGCATGCCGTATCACAACCTCGGTAAAGCGCAGCGCCGCTTGGTCAATAACCTGACCGATAATTCGCAATACATCAAAACTATCCGCAGCGGTTTATGGCCAGCACTCAAACAAATTTGGCACGAATCTTCCGAAGCCGCCAAAACGTCACCACAACAAAACGGCTAATGCTGAAAGCCATTCCAACGCCAGAAAAATCCCAGCAGCACATCACCCAGCTTGTTTTGCTGCGGCACGGCCAGAGCATCTGGAATCGCGACAAGAAATTCACCGGCTGGAGCGATATTCCGTTGAGCGCCAAAGGCGAGCAGGAAGCGGAACAAGCCGCTTATTTGCTAAAGCAGGCCGACCTTACCTTCGATCTATGTTTTACCTCCGCCTTGCAGCGCGCAAAAACCACTGCGCGGATCGTACTCTCCGCCATGCAACTGGATCTACCGGTGCATGAAAGCTGGCGTTTGAACGAACGCCATTATGGCGCGCTGGAAGGCATGGAACGCTGGCCAGCCATCAAGAAGTTCGGTGTCTGGCCAATTCTGGGCTGCCAAATCAAATTTGATGCAACCCCGCCGTATCTGGATGCGCATGACCCCCGTTTTCCCGGCAATCTACCGGGTTACGCCGGTATCGATAAAAATGAGCTGCCGCTCGGAGAAAGCATGCAAAACACCCTTGCGCGAGTAAAACCCTATTGGGAAGAAACCATTCAACCGGAAATTCAGCACGGAAAACGTGTCCTGATAGTTTCCCATCGCAATACCTTGCGCGTGGTCACGATGCTGTTGGAGCATCTCACCGCCGGGCAAGCGATGAAAACAAGATTGGCTACCGGCCGCCCGCTGGTTTACGAACTGGATCAGCAAGGTCACGCCGTGCGGCATTATTACGTCGACTAACCGGCTGCAAAAGGCATGCCGACCGTTTATAGTTTTCCTCCCATCGCCGGTAGCGAGGCGAAAATTCTGATCCTCGGCAGCATGCCGGGCGAAGCATCATTAGCCGCCAACCAGTATTACGCCCACCGTCGCAATGCTTTTTGGCCGATCATGGCGCAACTGCTACAAATCGATGCGGAAGCTTCGTATCAGGAAAAAATTGCCGCGCTGCGATCATCGCCGATCGCGCTGTGGGATGTGCTCAAATCGTGCAAGCGCAATGGCAGCCTGGATTCGATGATTGAAACCGGCACGCAAATCAGCAATGACTTCCAGTCCTTTTTTTCCGCACACCGCGCCATCACGCAGGTATTTTTTAACGGCGGAACAGCGGAAGCTTGTTTTAGACGCTATGTATTGCCCGCCCATAACCTGGGATTGCTCAAACTCTCACGGTTGCCTTCCACAAGCCCCGCCAATGCCCGTTTATCATTTGACGATAAATGCGGAATCTGGCGCGAAACGATTGGCTCAGCACTGCGTTCCTGCCATCCCACGCCAAAAATAAAGCAGACGCTTGACGGCGAAGCCCGGGATGCGCTTTACTTATGCACTGGTAGCACGGAACAAAAATGATTAATCAATATTCGACTGAAAGGAATGCACGCGATGAAAAAACTCATTGTCATTGTCCTCGTTATCTTTGCCGCTGGATATATTAGCTTGATGATCCAGTATTTCTAGAAATCCATAGCGATTGATGGCCAAGACCGCCTTATCTTAAGGCATGCGATGCGAAACAAAGCCCGCACGGAATGATCCGGCGATACGAAGGAACAAGTGTTTGATCTCTTTTCCTGAATACGGAAGCGGACTGGATCTTTCTATCCGGCTGCGCACAGCGGGCTGACGTATGCCTTTGTTCAAAACAAATTGCTTTTTATTCATACTGCTGGCCATGGCCACCCTGATAACCCACGCCAGACTTGAACAGTATGTGCAAATTGGTCCCGAGCTTCAGACCGCCGATTGGAAGTTCCGTACCACGGAAAGCAGCCGGGTCGAGGTCACGGAAAATGGCTTGAGCCTTTTTTCCAGCGATGCCAAAACCGGCACCAGCGCGCTCCAGCAACTTCCAATGGTAAAACCCGGCACTGTCTTATTAGTATCCGCTGATATGCGGTGCGCAAATGTGATCGCGGGCATAAAACCCTGGAACTCCGCCCGGCTTCTATTGGCACAAAATGATGGCAAGAAAGACCGCTGGGATCTGCCTCACACGGCGGTTGCCCTGACAGGAAGCCATGACTGGAAAAATTACCGCAAGGCTTTCACCATCGCACCCGGAATCCAAAACATCCAGCTAACCGCACAATTGAGCCAATCCATAGGCTCGTTGCAGATTAAAAATATGCGGGTTTATCCGGTTTACGAAAATCCGGATTATAAATGGGTTCGCGATATCATTCTGTTGGCTTGGGGCGGATATTTCCTGCTGTTTACCAGTTCATTCCTGTTCATGGACAAGAAAAACATTCTCGCCCGCTTCCTGCTGGTTTCCGCCTTTATCGCCATCATCGCCGGGACAACCCTGCCGGGCGATATGAAGAACCAGGTCTCCAACGAAGTTAAAATTCAAATCGACGCCGAAAGTGAATCTTTTAAAACAGTCATTCCTTGGGATTTATCCAAAGTCTGGCATCTCGGTTTCTTTTTCCTGTTCGGTCTAATTCTCAGCGCGATGACGAAAAAAGAACCCATCCTGCAAACGATGACGATTATTCTTCTGCTGGCTGGCGGCACAGAAATCGCGCAACTGTATATTGAAGGGCGAACTCCGTTAGTGAGCGACTTCTTTATCGATGCGGCGGGAGGAGTGACCGGTATGATTCTGATCAGGGCTTTTGTTTCAAATCAACATGAAAACAAAGCCACTACATAATGATTCTTGAACAGCGGAAAATTTTTAACCGCTAAAAACCCGTCATCAGAACCTGACCTGGACGCGATACTTCAGCGTAACTGCGCTTTCCGCTGGAATAGCCACTTGCCATACGGCCGTGTTACTGGCTGGTTTATGGTGCGGCTGGCTTTCTTCGATTATTTTCCAGTCACCTGGTATGGGTTCTTGCACAGTGACCGTAGCCATTTCCTTTTTGGCATTTTTGAACGTGATTTCGTAAGCGCTTTCAAAACGGTTAATGCCATTGTTCCCGGTGCTTAATTGCTTAAAATCGGTTTGTTTTTTATCCGCCGTGACATCAAAAGACTGCCCCAGCTTTACCCGCACGATCTCGTTCTTCGGTGTGTGATCTATGCGGTCTTCACCGACGAACTGGGCATTTCCGGCTTTATCGCGTTTATAGGCGCGTAAAATACCTTTAGGCAGCGGTATGCCTAACCGGGCCGATTCTTTATTATCAAACTGCATGAATACACTCACTTTCAGTTTCTGTCCCAGATCACCATAACCGGAAGCATAATAATAATCGCTGCCCGCCAGCACCAACTCTTTTCGGGCGGGCACGCCGGAGGCATTCAGTAGCGCGACTTGCTTGGTTTGGTTCTCGGCAATCGTCGTTAACCGATCCAGGTTATAGAGATGATATTCCATGAGCGATTCCTGACGCATCGGCTCGACAGCGCTATCCGCGGCCATTTTGGCTCTCATCGCTACCGGTGCCGCAAATTCTTGCTGCACCCGGTTGATATCACCGGCCACCAATTGCAGCTTCGCATTGACATAACGAGTACCGCTGGTATTCGTCAGCGTTACCCAGCCGGATAAATCCAGTTGATCATCCGCATCATTCAGTTCAGCGACATAGTCTGCTTTCCAAGCCAGACCACCGGTTAAATAACTCAGTTCCAGCGTTTGCGCTGTGTGGCCATGATGAATTCCCTCGATCACTAGCGTGGGGCGATCACGCAAGTTGCCGGGCACATTCTCAAAGGTGATACGGCCCGGCAGTCCGGTTTCAATACGATCGGCCATTTTGAGCACCACACCCTCAGTAGCGGCCAGCACCAATGCGCTCTCTTTGCTTTCAACACCGGTAGCCGGATTGATTTTAACGATCGACACTGTTTGACCGACGTATTTATTCAACAGGCTTTGCGGCGTGAGCAAATCGAAATTGAAGTTTTGCTCGGCAATAGTAATGCTACCCGGATTGGTGATACTCCTTAACAACGCCGTTTCAGGCCGCATAAGCGCGCTGACATCGCGCCAGGCCAGATTAAAATCACCGTTGGCCAAGGAAACATTCCGCACATCTTTTATCAGCGCTAAGTCACTGTTATAGATAGTTACTGACACCGCTTTCTGATCGTTCAGCGTGCTCAGCCGTTCGTCAGCACCGGCCATGACAGCACCCTGACCAAACGATAGAATGCAGCTTGCAATTAATAGCACAGGATAAAAAGCGCGGCGCGTTGTACGCATTGAATTCCCCTATTGAAGAAGCTTAAAGCGGGTTTATTTGCCGGATTTAGGCCGTTCAAACGACAAGACTTTACCGGCAGGAGTTTGTTCCAAAGTATGCAGTATTTTTTTAGGTTCTTGGAGCGCTTTCAATAGACCGGTTTCTCCCAGCACATTGGCCCACATTTTCTGCGAAATCTGTAAACAGGCAGCCATCGGGTTGCCAGCTTGCTTGCGAATTTGATCAACTTGCCATTGCAGGCCTGTCATGCGCGGTTTGAGATGAGCCGGTGCTTGCGCAATCAATTCATTGATCATGTCCTGGCGCATTGCTTCAAACTTCTCAGGTTCCTCGCGCGCAATCCTGGACCACTGGTCAAAATCAAAATCCGGTATTTTTTCTTTATCGTCCATGAAAATATTTTAGCACTTTGATATCAGAGCGGATGAGAGATGTGCTGACAATCAATGCAAATTGCGGCAACTACAATGCATTGTTTCACGCTCTGATCCAATTATATCCTGATGCTACGGACAAAAAATTTGGATTCAGGAGCTATAGCGCTCAGTCAAATCCCACGCGGAGTTATTTTCCTGTAATCAATAAAAAAGCCGGAATCAGCTG
>MSXT01000050.1 GCA_002083595.1 Proteobacteria bacterium ST_bin16
CCCAGTTCGGCTGCTATTTTGATATCGTCCAGATCCTTGCTCGTCAGCGCTGGCGCACCGAGTCCACCACCTTTACGGTTAATGCCTTTATTGTTCGATAGTATGCCGCCCTGCTCGACCACGCAGAACACCTGATGACCTTTCACATGCGATACACCCAGCACAATCCGGCCATCGTCCAGCATTAGCGTAGCGCCGGTTTCCAGATCATTCGGCAATTCCTTATAATCCAGACCGACTCTTTCCTGATTGCCTAACTCACAGTTAGCATCCAGAATGAACTGATCACCGACTTCGAGCCTGATCTTACCGTGCTCAAATCTACCGACGCGTATTTTCGGCCCTTGCAGATCGGCCAGTACGCCGACCGTAAGACCAGCAGCCCGCGCCAGCGACCGTGTCATCTCGGCGAATTCGATATGCTGTTCGCGCGTGCCGTGCGAAAAATTGATCCGAACAACATCAACACCGGCCCGGATTAAACGATCCAAGATTTTTGGATTGTTGCAGGCGGGACCCAGGGTCGCTACAATTTTTGTTCTTCGAATCATGATTTTTCTGGTTGATTATTTGGCACGCATCTCCAATATTTCTACTGCCGGGAGTTTTTTACCTTCCAGAAACTCCAGGAATGCCCCGCCTGCGGTTGAAATATAGGAAACTTTGTCGTAGATATCATACTTTTGAATAGCTGCAATGGTATCACCGCCGCCTGCTAACGTGAAAGCCTTCGTCTCCGCAATCGCACGCGCGATTTTTTCAGTTCCGGCGCCAAATTGATCAAACTCAAACACACCGACCGGGCCGTTCCACACCACCGTACCGGCTTTCATAATGATATCCACCAATTCTTGCGCGCTTTTAGGGCCGATATCAAAAATCATGTCATCGTCTGCTACAGCACCGGCATCTTTCAATACTGCGGGTTCATTGGCATCAAATTTTTTACCGGTCACCACGTCGACCGCAATCGGAATCGAGGCATTGCGTTTCGCCATTTTATCCATCAACGTTTTGGCTGTTGGGACCAGATCGTCTTCGCACAGTGATTTGCCGACATTTTTGCCGGTTGCTTTCAGGAAGGTATTGGCAATACCACCGCCAACCACCAGTTGATCTACTTTCTCGGACAGCGATTCGAGCACGGTCAGCTTGGTGGAAACCTTCGAGCCACCGACAATCGCCACCATCGGGCGCGCTGGACTCAACAGCGCTTTGGTCAGCGCATCCAATTCTTCTGTCAGCAGAATACCGGCACAAGCCACAGGAGCATATTTAGCGATGCCGTGGGTAGAGGCTTCCGCGCGGTGCGCGGTGCCGAATGCATCCATGACAAAGACATCGCACAGTTTTGCGTATTTTTGTGCGGTCTCCTCGACGTTTTTCTTTTCGCCTTTATTGATGCGGCAGTTCTCCAATACGACCAATTCTCCAGCCGCAACATCAAATCCGCCATCAACCCAGTCCTTGATTAAACGCACCGGTTTTCCCAAACGGCTGGCAATATTATCAGCCACCGGTTTCAGAGAATTCTCTTCAGTCCAAACGCCTTCTTCGGGGCGGCCCAAGTGAGAAGTCACCATCACTTTCGCGCCTTGTTTGATGCAGTGATTAATGGTCGCCATTGAGGCGGTAATGCGTGCATCCGAAGTCACTTTTCCATCTTTTACAGGGACATTCAGATCAGCGCGAATAAATACACGTTTACCTTTAAGGTCAAGGTCAACTAGTTTAATAACGGACACAGTAAGCTCCAGAAATGTCTTTAACAAAATATAAAGGATAGCAGCGCTACCCTTTATGTCTTAATAAATTAACTATTTAAATCAGATAGCAATCAAGACACCCTATTGTGATTGCCTATCTGAGCATACAAAACTACTTGGCGACAGTACGCACCATCTCCAGTACTTTGGTGGAATAACCCCATTCATTGTCGTACCACGCAACCACTTTGACAAAGCTTTTATCCAGCGCCATGCCTGCTTCGGCGTCGAAAATAGAGGTGCAGCTTTCACCGCGGAAGTCGGTGGATACCACTTTTTGATCGGTATATCCGAGCACGCCTTTCATGGAACCTTCGGAAGCTTCTTTCATCGCTTTGCAAATTTCGTCGTAGGTCGCTTCTTTTTCCAGCTCACAGGTCAAATCAACTACCGATACGTCCGATGTCGGAACACGGAAAGCCATGCCGGTCAGTTTTTTGTTCAGTTGCGGAATCACAACGCCCACTGCTTTGGCAGCACCGGTTGAAGAAGGAATAATATTTTCGAGAATACCGCGGCCACCACGCCAGTCTTTATTGGATGGTCCATCCACCGTTTTTTGCGTCGCGGTTGCGGCATGCACGGTAGTCATCAGACCACGCTTGATCCCCCATTTGTCGTTCAATACTTTGGCGATCGGAGCCAGACAGTTGGTGGTGCAAGAGGCATTGGAAATGATGCTTTCGCCTTTGTAGGATTTGTCATTCACGCCATACACAAACATCGGTGTATCGTCTTTGGAAGGTGCAGACATGATGACTTTCTTTGCGCCAGCCGCTAAATGTTTTTCACAGGTTTCTTTCGTCAGAAAGAGACCGGTTGACTCGATGACGACTTCGGCGCCTACTTCGTTCCATTTCAGCTCGGCCGGATCTTTAACCGCAGTCAAGCGGATTTTTTTGCCATTTACCACCAGGGTATTGCCCTCGATGGAAACATCACCATGGAAGCGGCCATGCACTGAGTCATGCTTTAGCATATAGGCCAGATAATCCGGCTCCAGCAAATCGTTAATGGCAACGATTTCGATATCCGAAAAATTCTGCACAGCTGAGCGGAAAACCATACGCCCGATACGACCAAACCCATTAATACCAACCTTAATTGTCATACTAAAACTCCTTGAATAAGAAACTCGTTGCTTCCGGATGAATGCAATTCATCCATCCGGCTGCTTTAATCATAAATTGGATCAGAGAATGCCTTTGACTGTTTTAACAACGTTCTCGACGGTAAAGCCAAAATGCTTGAATAACACATCCGCAGGCGCTGATTCACCAAAAGTGTCCATGCCGACTACCGCGCCATCCAGTCCAACATACTTACGCCAGAAATCAGTTACGCCAGCTTCCACCGCTACGCGCTTAACACCCTTCAGCAAGACACTGTCCTTATAAGATGGTTCCTGGCGATCGAATACATTCGTGCACGGCATGGAAACTACGCGCACATGAACGCCTTCTTCGGCCAGCGCTTTTTGCGCACTCATGGCCAACCCCACTTCGGAGCCTGTCGCAATCAAAATCGCTTGTGGCTTGCCATTACCGGCCTCGGATAATATATAACCACCTTTATCGATCAGCTGAATGGTAGCGGCATCGCGTTTTTGGAATGGCAGATTCTGACGGCTGAATATTAATGTCGACGGACCGTTTTTGCGTTCGATGGCACGCGCCCATGAAACAGTGGATTCCACTGTATCGCAAGGACGCCATACATCCATGTTAGGGATTAAACGCAAGGTTGCGGTTTGTTCTACCGGCTGATGCGTCGGACCATCTTCACCTAGACCGATGGAATCGTGCGTAAAGACGAAAATATTGCGAATCTTCATCAGTGCGGCCATGCGCAATGCATTACGCGCATATTCTGAGAACATCAGGAAAGTAGCACCGTAAGGAATCAAGCCGCCATGCAACGACAAGCCATTCATCATGGCACTCATGCCAAATTCGCGCACACCGTAATACACGTAGTTACCGCCGTTTTGTTTGCTGATCCCTTTGGAGCCTGACCACAAGGTCAGATTGGAACCAGCCAAATCGGCAGAACCGCCGAGTAATTCGGGCAGAACTGGTGCCAAACCTTCGATCGCATTTTGTGAAGCTTTACGGCTAGCAATGGTTTCCGCTTTTGCGTTAACTTGATTGATAACGCCGTCGACATGGCTGCGCCAGTTCGCAGGCAACTCACCAGCGGTGCGGCGATTGAATTCGGCTGCTTCAGCCGGATACTTTTCCGCGTATTCAGCAAATTTCTGGTTCCATTCGGTTTCCAGCGCCTGCCCTTTCGCTCTTGCGTCCCAGGCGCTATAAACTTCCTGAGGGATTTCAAAAGGCGGATGATGCCAGCCAATGTGCGGACGAGCAGCCGCGATTTCCGCATCACCCAATGCAGCACCGTGTACCGAGTGAGTATTGGCCATATTGGGTGATCCCAATCCGATGACTGTTTTGCAGCAGATCATGGTTGGCTTATCATTGACTTTTTTCGCAGCTTCAATCGCGGCCTCTATGGCCACCGGGTCGTGCCCGTTGACGTTAGGCACTACGTGCCAGCCATAGGATTCAAACCGTTTCGGCGTGTCATCGGTAAACCAGCCTTCCACATGACCATCGATGGAAATACCGTTATCATCGTAGAAACAAATCAGTTTTCCTAAACCTAAGGTACCCGCCAAAGAACAAGCTTCATGCGAAATACCTTCCATCAGACAGCCATCGCCCAGAAAAACGTAAGTATGGTGATCGACAATGTTATAACCGGGACGGTTAAATTCTGCGGCGAGTATTTTTTCCGCCAGCGCCATGCCCACGGCGTTGGTAATGCCCTGGCCTAATGGGCCGGTTGTGGTTTCCACACCCGGTGTGTAACCATATTCCGGATGACCGGGTGTCTTGGAATGAAATTGCCGGAATTTCTTAATCTCTTCCATCGGCAGATCATATCCTGTCAGATGCAATAAAGCATAAATCAGCATTGATCCATGCCCGTTGGAAAGAATAAACCGGTCACGGTCAACCCACCCCGGATTACCAGGATTATGACGCAGATGATGAATCCACAGCACTTCAGCGATTTCTGCCATTCCCATCGGCATACCGGGGTGACCGGAATTGGCTTTTTGCACTGCATCCATCGCCAATGCACGTATTGCGCTGGTTAAATCCTTAAACACCGGCGCGTCAAAATCCTTGAATGTCCCCATTAACACTAACTCCCTAATATTTTAAACGAATAGAAAAGATCGAACTGTGCGCTAATTGAATAGGAACACATCGTATCGGCAAATAAATTAATGCGATATTATCCCCTAAGATAGAGGATAGGACAACTAGAGACCTTCATTTTTTGCGCCTAAAACCAATCCGGTAGCAGCGGAATTTCTTTAAAAAATCAGTTCCCCCGCAATTTAATTCCCAATAATTTTATTTTGCGGTACAGGTGTGTGCGCTCCAATCCAGCGCGTTCCGCGACTCGCGTCATGTTGCCATTTTCTTGGTCGATTAATCTTTCGAAGTAAGTTTTTTCAAACAAATCGCGCGCTTCGCGCAGAGAAAGATCGAGTGGAATCTCCGGCGAAACTGATGACGAGGCGGATTCCGGGAAAACCATCGCCTGCTGCACGGCTTCGACCGAAATCTCATCGGACGTGCAAGCCAGTGCCAGCGAATGCACCACACCGGTTAACTGCGTCAAGTTGCCGGGCCAATCGTAATTGCGCAGGCAATTTAACGCTGCGGTACTGAATTGTAACGTGGATGAAGCTTCTCCCGATTCAACGAAACGCGACAAGATTTGACCGGCCAGCTCGGGAATGTCCTCCCGGTGCGCCCGCAATGCCGGAATGCCGATACTGAGACTGCTCAATATTTCGTACAGCTTGGGATGGTAAGTACCCTGCGCGGTCAACTCCGCCAACGGTTGCGATGTGGCACAAACCAACCGGACGTTATACTTCTCCAGCTTACTCAGCACTAACAGCAAGCCTTTTTGCGCCAGTTTACTGATTTCGCCGACATCCTTAAGAAATAACAGCCCGTCGCGTGCAAGCTCCAGCAAATCCAGCGGTGATTCAGCCAATCCCATCAACGTCTCGGGTTCCACCCATGGCGTGCCCGGACGATGCATAAACCGCGCGCAAATTTCCGCGCCCGCGCCCGGTTCTCCCATCAGCAGCACGGGTGTTTTCAGGTTCACCACTTGTTCCAGCCTTTTTCTCAGATCAAGAATCAAAGCGCCCTTACCCAGACTGGCCAGTGACAGCGCTGATTGCTGCTTATTTTGCGCCCCACGCAAAGCCTTGCTGACCGTGCTCAACAACTTCTGCAACGGTATCGGCTTTTCCAGATAACCGAATGCACCAATGCGGGTGGCCTCCACCGCCGTATCAATCGTGCCATGCCCAGACATCATGATCACCGGCATCGTCAGCAAGCCATTGCTGGCCCACTCTTTCAAGAGCGTAATACCATCCGTATCGGGCATCCAGATATCCAGCAGCACCAGATCGGGGCGCGTCTGCGCGCGCCAGATCCGCGCTTGCTCGGCATTCTCGGCCAACGCCACGCGATATCCTTCATCCCGCAAAATTTCAGACAGCAGTTCGCGGATGCCAATTTCGTCATCAACAACCAGTATTGTATTGTTCGTTATCATTGAGTGTTTCTCCACTACTGAAATCTAATCAGCTTAACTACAACTGTCAAATTTCACGGTCATCTATGAGTTCCAAGTTTCTTGATTGACGGATATCTTGTCAGGAAAGATTTCATTCATCTTTGCTGTTATCACCGGTTGTTCCCTAATGCACTGCCAGCCGGTTATCGTTGGTGGATGCGCTTTTCTCCACCGCTGGCAGGATAATTGAAATTTGCGCGCCCTGCGGTTTAATATTTTCGATATGGATAATCCCCTCATGCTCTTCAACAATTTTCTTCACAATCGGTAATCCCAATCCGGTTCCCTTGGCCTTGGTGGTGACATAAGGCTCAAAAACCCGGGCTCTGATCTCATCCGAAAAACCGCAACCGTTATCACGCACACTGAGTTGCACCCCGCCATGCACTTTTTCGGTTTTCACCTCGATCACTGGGTGCGGTGTATCGATCAGCGCGTCTTGCGCATTTTGCAGCAAATTATGCAACACTTGACGCAATTGCGCCGAATCGCCCTTGATCAGCGGCAAATCATCCCCCAATAGCTGCTGGATTTGCACATGCTTGCTATTCTCAGCCGCCATATTCGCGGTTTCGTAAAGCGACAATACCTCGCGCACCAGCCGGTTAAAATCCAGTTGGTGCAATTGCATCTCCGGTACGCGCGCATACTGATTAAATTCATTCACCATCCGCTTCAGGGCTTCCACCTGATTAACAATGGTCTCAGTAGAACGCCGCAGTATCTTGGCGTCCTCTTCATTGAGCTTATTGATTAATTTGTGCTGCACGCGCTCGGCGGACAGTTGAATCGGCGTCAGCGGATTTTTAATTTCATGTGCTAGCCGACGCGCAACCTCGCCCCAGGCAACCGCACGCTGCACTTGCAATAGATTGGTGATGTCATCAAAAACCACCACGCCACCACCGTTGGATATCTTGGGTAAGCGCGTTCCTCTCAGCAATAGAACCTGATTACGGCCATCTTCCGAGCGCGTCAATTGGCGCTGCCAAACGCCGGTTTCCCCGGAATTAAATCCCGCCTTGATCTCGGCAATTAAGGCATCCAGTTGCGGTTCATTGCTCACGCATCCTTCAATAATCGAACCGTCCAAGCTGATCAGCGGTATTTGCAGGATCTGCTCGGCACTGCGATTGGCCTTGGATAATACCAATTGATCGTCGAATACCAGCACACCCGATGACAAATTCGCCAGGATACTTTCCAAGTGGGCGCGCGCGCTCTCGACCGCCTGCTGATTATGCAATGCCGCTGCGCGCGCTTCCTCCAATTGTTGCGTCATCAAATTGAAGGACTCCGTCAACACACCCAATTCATCACGACTTTGCACCAGATGTCTGCGGCTGTAGTCACCCTGCGCAATCGCCCGCGTGCCTTCCGCCAGCATGCCCAGCGGAGCGCTCAGTTTCTCACTGAGCAAAGAAGCCGTCGCCAATGCCGAAAACAACGATAACAGCAAAGCCAGCGTCAAGGTAACGCTATACAGCCGGGTCAATCCGTGGCGCGACAAAGAAAGCTCCTGGTAATCCTGATAACCGGCCTGCACCCGTTCGGCGTCTTTCGCCAATTGCAGCGGAACCGGCTGCAGCAATTGCAGCATCCGGATATCTTCTTTCAAGCTCAGCACATTAACCGGAGCGACTACGCGCAAATACAAACCCTTATCGGTAATCGACTCAATCGCGCCATACGCTTTCTGCATCCGGATATAGCGCATGACGACGGCATTCGGCATCCCAGGAAATAACGCCAGATTACTCTCGCTGGAAAAAGCGATGACTTTGCCATCCTGGTTAAACAAGGTCGCTTCTTCCACTTGCGATTGCAGCAGTAATTCATTCAGCACTAATAAAGGCGGATTTGCGGGATCGGACAATATTAACGCCGTCGCCTGCGCTTTACGCTGCAATTCTTCCAGCAGATTATCCAGCATGGTATGTCCCAGGTTCAAGCCGCCTTCCAGGGCGCGATCCACTTTAACGTCAAACCAGGACTCGATACTCTTTTCAAGAAACTGAACGGACACGGCATACACCAAAACACCGGGAAGTGTCGCCATCATGGAAAAAACCAGCATCAACCGTAACGCTAGCCGGGATCCGAAAACACCCGATTTGAGGCGGCGTCTGAACCGCCACAGCAGAACCCCCAGGATCGCCATGAGAAAGATCACAAAGGCGATATTGATGCCAAGCAATAAGCGGTACTTCCGTTCAAAAAACTCGGTATTGGCGCCCGCGGTAGCCAGCAGAAAGAGCATCACAGCCCCCACACCGGCACCCACGATGAGCACGTATTTCATCAATGACCTTTAATCTGTACCGGTTCCCCGGGTGTTGGCAGCTTCATGTGCCATTCCATCTTATCGGAACTCAAATTCCATTGGCTGGAACCCAATGCTTCAACTTGGAACGGTTTTGGCATCCGCGTCAGATCGAGCCAGATTCGCAGCGACGCCACATAATCGGCGTCCGGCTTTAATTCAGCTTTAGCTGTCAACGGAAGATCGCGTATCCGCCCCAATGCCTGCAATGCTTCCTTTAATGAAGAATAACTTTGTGAAAACACCGGATGATTCAGGTGATATTGCCGTGTTAGCGCATAATAGCGCAGACCGACCACGAACTTACTGCGCGCCACCTCTTCATTGAGCTTATACCAACGCGTATCCAGCAAGCCGAATTTAGTGACGAAATACAGCACGATACCTTTCTCAAGCGTCTGTTCCAACGTCTCGTTCAGCGTAATCTCGGAATCCATGCTGATGGTATAGCCTTGCTCGGTCGCCGCCAGACTGACAGACTTTATCTGGATACCTTCCGCCTTCACAACGGACATTGCCGATAACAAGATCAGTAGCAAAAATAAAAGATTAAGGAAGGGTAGCTTTATTCGGCGCACTTGCGGATCAGGCTTTTTGCAGTAAGTTATAGAAGAAGCCATCATGTCGAATATCAGGTAACAGTTGTCCATCCACCATTGCCGCTGCGGAAAGCGGTAATAAACTTGCATCGGGGTGATGGTTAAGGAATTTTGCAATCTGCATGGTATTTTCTTCAGCAAAAACTGAACAAGTCACATACAGCAACTTACCACCCTTGCTCAAAATTTTCCACAAGGCATGCAAAATTGCTTGTTGAATTTCTGCAAATTTGACCAGATCGCTTTCACGCCGCAACCATTTGATATCCGGATGCCGGCACACCACTCCGGATGCCGAACAAGGCACATCCGCCAGAATACGGTCATAGAAGCGCCCATCCCACCAAGCATCGGGATCCGTCGCATCGCCGCACACCATCTTTTCTGCCGTCATATGCAGGCGCTGCAAATTCTGTTGCACCTGAGCCAATCTTGCTGCATCATTATCCAGTATTGTCAATGCCACATCGGCCAATTCCAGCACATGCGTGCTTTTCCCTCCCGGGGCCGCGCATGCATCCAATACCCGCATGCCATCATGCACATCCAGAAATGGTGCAGCAAGCTGCGCGCCGGCATCCTGCACCGTTACCAGTCCGGCGCCGAAACCGGGCAGATGCTCGACCGCGACCGGCTGATTCAGTTGCAACGCGCCGGAACCGAGTAATTCCGCTGGCATCGCTTGTTCCGTCAATAAGTCACGATAAGCCGCCACGCTAATTTTGCGTTGATTCACCCGTAATGTCATTGGAGGGCGTTTGTTACCGGCTTGCAGTATCGTATGGAATTTTTCCGGATATTGCTGCCGCAGCTTGTCGATCCACCACTGTGGATACGAGTACAGTCCGTCCTCATGGGCGGCCGCTTGCTGCAACAAGCGCTCACGTTGCCGGATAAAATTACGCAAAACGGCATTCACCAACCCTTGCATTCCTTGACCATGCGCCAAGGAGCGCGAAGCAGATACGGCTTGATCCACCACTGTGTGCGGAGATGCTTTACTGTACTGCAATTGATACAAGCTCACGAGCAGCAACTGCTGCAAACTTTTATCGCGCAATGGCTTTTTCAGTAACAGCGCGAGTATCGCTTGTAATTGTCCGTAAAAACGCAGAACACCATAACTTAAATCCTGAATGGCGCCTTTTTGTTGTTTCGATAACATGGGATCGGCGCGCCAAACATCCTGCAGCACGCCGGTCAGGCTTGATCCCGTCAACACTTTACCGATTGTGGAAGCTGCCGCCAGCTGTGCTTTAATCATGCGATGCCACAGGCTGATGCGCAGTCATAAAATACTCGCCCGGTTCTATCGGGTTACCAGCCAAAAAATCCGCCGCGCTCATTTTCTTGCCGCCAGGTTTCTGTACTACTGCGATCCGTAACGAACCTGAACCGCAGGCGACCGCGATACCCGCACGATCAACCGCAACGATCTCTCCCGGCTTTCCTGCATTTCCGTCTAGCGCTTCAGCTTGCCAGATCTTCAGCGCCATATCCCGGAAATGTGCATAGGCCCCCGGACTAGGATTAAATGTCCGCACCACCCGGTCTAGCTGCTGCGCGCTTTGCTGCCAATCAATTTCCGCTTCGGCTTTGGTTATTTTGGCCGCATAGCATGCTTGCGCCGCATCTTGCGGCACAGCAACCAGTTTTTCCTGATGCAGCAACGTCAACGCTTCAACGATACTGCGCGCGCCGCATAAACTCAATTTATCGTGCAGTGATTGCGTGGTATCGTCCGGCGTGATTTCCACGCGATGGATTAACAACATGGCACCGGTGTCCAATCCCGCATCCATTTGCATGATCGTGATACCGGTCTCACGATCGCCCGCCAGAATGGCGCGTTGAATCGGCGCGGCACCGCGCCAGCGCGGCAATAGCGAAGCGTGAATATTCAAGCATCCCAGACGAGGAATATCGAGTACCGCTTGCGGCAGAATCAGCCCATACGCCGCCACAACCATCACATCCGCGTGTAGCGCCTGCAATTGCTGTTGTATATCGACAGTTTTCAGGGTCAAAGGCTGCAATAATGCCAGATGATGTTGTTCAGCCAGCAGTTTAACGGCGCTGGCGGCGGCTTTCATGCCTCTGCCCGCAGGACGATCCGGCTGGGTCAACACCATGACAATCTCATGCCCTGCCTGAATCAGCGCATCCAGCGCCGCCGCGGCAAAGACAGGGGTTCCAGCAAATATGATTTTCATGCTAGCGCATCGATTACTTGTTAATTGGGGTGACGGGATTCAATCGTACCAACGAATCAGATCATTTATTCAGAATGATCCGGATGCAGCGCACAGCTTTATCTTATGTCAACATGCGTCCGCTACATGGTACTGCGCTGTTTCTTCTTTAATCTAGCCAAAGTGCGCGATTGCTTGAGCTTTGACCAGTATTCCACAAACACTTTTCCCGCCAAGTGATCCATCTCGTGTTGAATACATACTGCCAATAATCCATCGGCATCCAGGACAAAGGATTCGCCTTGCGCATTCAGCGCTTTCACAGTCACGGATTCGGCGCGCCGCACTTTCCCATAGATGCCGGGTACTGACAAGCAACCTTCCTCATAATCTGATAGACCATTACTGGCGATAATTTCCGGATTGATCAATACGAGCAATTCATCGCGCGTTTCCGATGTATCGATCACAATGATGCGCTCGTGCACATCCACTTGAGTAGCGGCCAACCCGATACCGGGCGCAGCGTACATCGTTTCAGTCATATCTTTTATCAGCGAACGGATTTGATCCGTGACTTGTGCTACGGGAATCGCTACAGTATGTAGCCTTTCATCCGGATATTGTAGTATTTTTAGAATAGCCATGAAAAAAATGTGTAGTTTAACAAACCCAATTTCGCATTTAGACCGTATCATTAACCAATCATTCTGTATGCGTTATCACTGCCTGTGAGATCATCCATGCGAAAGCTTATTATAACTATGATTTTATTTCTGGGCCTGCTTTCCGTCACGTCAATAAAGGCTCAAGAGATCGAATTGCGTAGTGACACGCCCGATCATCATGTGGTCGTGCCGGGCGATACGCTATGGGGAATTGCTTCCCGGTTTCTGAAAGATCCTTGGCGCTGGCCGGAAATCTGGGGACTCAATCGCACGCAGGTAAAGAATCCGCACAAGATTTACCCCGGCGATGTTGTCATACTGGAGAAATCGCTGCATGGAGTCCGCTTACGCCTTTCGGAGGACGATGAATACGGTGTAAGAACCGTTAAATTATCACCGAAAATCCGTACGGAACAATCCGGTACTTCGGCAATCCCCAGCATCCCGGCAGCGGCAATCGAACCTTTCCTGAGCCAGCCGCTGGTCATCGAAAAAGACGGTCTCGACAATGCACCGTATATATTAGGCTCGAGCGAGGGCCGGGTTGCTTTGAGCACAGGCAATATCGCTTATGTGAGTGAACTGCCTAAAGACAAGGGTTCGGCATGGCAAGTTTTCCGTCCTGGCAAAGCACTGAAGGACCCCGATCAAAAAGGCGCTGTTCTCGGTTTTGAAGCGACTTACCTGGGCAATGCCAAAGTGAATGCTTTCTCGGATGTCAGCACGGTCATCATCACGCACGCCTCGGAAGAAATCCTGAAAGGCGACCGTTTAGTTCCGGCGCCCGATACTATCTTCAATAACTACGCCCCGCATGCACCGGATTTTTCGCTCAATGGCAGAATTATTTCGGTGTATGGCGGCGTCTCCGAGATCGGCCGAGGCGATATTGTCACACTCAACAAAGGTGGGTTGGATGGCCTGGAAATGGGCCATGTTCTGGCTATCTACCGGAGAAGTCAAGCCAAATCGCTCAAAGGGCAAATGGTGCAATTACCGGATGAAAGAACCGGATTGGTATTCGTTTTCCGAGTCTTTGAGAAAATAGCCTACGCACTGGTGGTACAAAGCACACAATCCATCAAAGTATTGGACGCTGTCAAAACGCCCTGAAATTAATTCGTATCGTCATGAAACATGCACCGGATCTTGAAGCATGGCTGAGCCTTAATCTGATCGACAGCCTGGGTGGCGAGTCCATCCGCAGACTTCTGATCGCTTTTGGCAGTCCTGCGGCCATCCTGTCCGCGCATATGAACGCATTGGAGCGTATCGTAAAAAAACCCGTCGCGCAGCGCATCTCTCAAGGTGCCGAGCAACATAAAATCGCCGCCGTGTTCCGCTGGCTGGAGGACCCTGTCAACGCGGTCATCACTTTGGCCGATTCCGATTACCCGGCGCAGTTACTCAATATTGACGCCCCGCCCCCGCTGCTGTATTTCAAAGGCCGGCGGGAGCTGCTGCAACACCAAGCGCTGGCCGTGGTCGGCAGCCGCAACGCCACCCCGCAGGGCTTATCGAATGCGGAAGCTTTTTCTGAAGCCGCCAGCAACGCCGGATTATGCATCATCAGCGGTATGGCGCTAGGCATCGATACCGCCGCGCACCAGGGCGGCTTGCGCGGCTTAGCCTCCAGCATTGCCGTTGTCGGCACTGGCTTGGATATCGTTTATCCGGCAAAGAATCATCCGCTCGCGCACAAGCTGGCCAAAGAAGGTGCATTAATCTCCGAATTTCCGCTGGGTACCCCTGCCATCGGCAGGAATTTTCCGCGCAGAAATCGTATCATCAGCGGTATGAGTCACGGCTGTCTGGTAGTGGAAGCGGCATTACAAAGCGGGTCATTGATCACAGCCCGGCAAGCATTGGAGCAAGGACGTGAAGTCATGGCAATCCCGGGTTCGATACATTCACCCCTGTCAAAAGGCTGCCATGCATTGATTAAACAAGGCGCCAAATTGGTTGAAAATACCCAGGATATTCTGGATGAATTGAATCATTTACCTTTAACCCGGCATGAGAATAGCGTTACGGCGAAAGAATTTTCTGCCGCAAAGCCAGCTGAAAACACGGTATTACTCAAACACCTAGGTTATGATGTCGTTGATATTGATACGCTCTGTTCGCGCAGTGGCTTGACGGCTGAGGTTGTATCAGCCATGCTATTAACGCTCGAGCTTGACGGTCAGATCAGCAGTTTGCCGGGAGGATGTTACCAGCGGATTCAATCGATGTGATGGCATTAACCGGAAGCACTGATCTGTAAACATACTCGCTTTTTTAGACACAATTATGTTCGATATACTCGTTTATTTATTTGAAAATTTCTTTGACTCGGGCAGCTATCCGGATTCTGCAACATTGACGCGCAAACTGACCATGGCCGGATTCGCCGACGAGGATATTCATGAGACCTTGAATTGGCTCTCGGAACTCGAACGCCATGATATTGGCAGTTATCCTGCCAGCTTCGCCGAAAATGACTCTTTCCGCTGCTATACCGACTATGAAATGGAAAGAATCGACACCGAAGGGCGGGGATTTATTTTCTTCCTGGAGCAAGCCCGCATCATTAACCCGTTACAACGGGAATTGTTAATCGACCGTGTATTGGCCATGGATGAAAATTCCTCCAGTTTGGAAAAAATCAAACTGATTGTTTTAACCGAACTATGGATTCAAAATCAGCTGACTGATGATGCTGTTCTTGAGAAATTGCTGATCGTCAGCGATTCGCATTACCGGCACTAAGAAAAAATCCATTTCATATTAAGCCGCATCTAACGCAATGGCTGCCGGAGTGAATACCTCCAATACACTCATTAAATTTTGACCATGTTTGCAACCCTGATACATCAAATAACCCAAAGGCTGGGAAACACAGTACCGACGAATGATTTCTTTTGGGAAATCAATGAGTAAATCGCTGATTATTGCAGAAAAACCTTCTGTCGCAGCGGATATCGCGCGGGCATTGGGCGGCTTTACCAAACACACGGATTACTTTGAGAGCGATCAATACGTGGTCTCTTCCGCGGTAGGTCATTTGCTTGAGCTTGTCATTCCGGAAGAATACGAAGTCAAACGCGGCAAATGGAGTTTTGCCAATTTGCCGGTCATTCCGCCGCATTTTGATTTGAATCCGATCGAGAAAACTTCCGCGCGGCTGAAACTTCTCAGCAAGCTCATCAAGCGCAAGGATATCGAAACGCTCATCAATGCCTGTGACGCGGGACGCGAAGGCGAATTGATCTTTTACTATATTCTGCGGCATGTCGGCACAAGTAAGCCGGTAAAGCGCCTCTGGCTGCAATCGATGACCCCCGATGCCATACGCGATGGATTCACCCGGTTACTGGATAACTCGGCTGTGCAATCACTGGCTGAAGCAGCGGTCAGCCGGTCGGAATCGGATTGGCTGGTCGGTATTAACGGTACGCGCGCCATGACTGCGTTTAACTCGCAGGAAGGTGGGTTCCACAAAACCACTGTGGGACGGGTACAAACACCGACATTGGCGATTCTGGTCGAGCGCGAAGAAAAAATTAAAAAATTCCGCCCGCAGAATTATTGGGAGATTCACGGCACGTTTGAAGCCAGTAATGGCATTTACACCGGCCGGTGGTTTGATGACAAATTCAACAAGGACAAAGCCACCCAGGAAGCAAAGCCTGAACGGTTATGGGAACAAAAACAAGCTGAGGCCATTCGCGACAAATGCCAAGGAAAACCGGGGCACGTTAGCGAAGAAAGCAAACCCAGCAAAGAAATCTGCCCATTGCTCTACGATCTGACCAGTTTGCAACGCGATGCCAACAGCCGCTTCGGCTTTTCCGCCAAAACAACCCTCGGTCTGGCGCAGGCCTTGTATGAGAAACACAAAGTACTGACTTATCCGCGTACGGACTCACGTGCCCTGCCGGAAGATTATATCGCCACCGTCAAAGACACTTTGCTCAGTCTGGAAAATACGGATTATGGCAAATTTGCCCGGCAAGTCCTGGCATCCAGCTGGGTTGTTCCGAACAAACGCATTTTCAATAACGCCAAGATCTCGGATCACTTTGCCATCATTCCGACCTCGTTAAATCCGACCAAATTAAACGAAATCGAAGCCAAGCTGTACGATTTGGTCACCAAGCGTTTCTTGGCCATTTTCTTTCCTGCCGCTGAATTCCTAGTCACTACCCGCATCACCCGGGTTGAAAATGAACCCTTCAAAACGGAAGGCAAGGTCATGGTCAATCCGGGCTGGCAAGCGGTTTACGGCAAGTCTGTCAAACCGGATGATCAGGAAGAAGATACAACACTCGTGGCCATTACGCCCGGTGAATCCATTACCACCCAAGCGATCGAAATGATCGCCAACCAGACCCGGCCACCGGCACGATTCAATGAAGCGACACTGCTTTCGGCGATGGAAGGTGCGGGCAAACTGGTCGAAGATGAAGAATTGCGTGCGGCGATGAATGCCAAGGGATTAGGAACTCCGGCAACACGGGCAGCGATTATCGAGGGATTGGTATTTGAAAATTATATCCAACGGATGGGCCGGGAACTGCACCCGACAGCCAAAGCTTTTTCCTTGATCACGCTATTGCGCGGCCTCAAGATCCCTGAATTGATATCACCTGAGTTAACCGGCAACTGGGAATCCCAGCTGCGCCAAATTGAACAGGGCAATCTTAAACGCACCGCATTCATGGAAAAAATTGCCGAAATGACACGGCATATCGTGGAGCAAGCCAAAACGCATCGCGGCGAAACCATTGCGGGGGACTTTGCAACCCTCCAATCCCCATGCCCTAAATGTAGCGGAACCATGCATGAAACCTATAAAAAGTTTCAATGCCAGAAATGCGACTTCGCGCTATGGAAAATTCTGGCGGGCCGTCAGTTTGAAGTGGAAGAGATGGAAACGCTCATTACCCAGCGGGAAGTCGGTCCACTACAAGGCTTCCGGAGCAAAATGGGGCAGCTGTTCAATGCCATGATCAAACTCACCGACACGTTTGAGATGAAATTTGATTTTGGCAACAATAATGACAATCACGAAGAAGTCGATTTCAGCGGCCAAACATCCTTGGGCAAGTGTCCGAAATGCAGTCATGCGGTGTATGAACACGGCTTACAGTATGTTTGCGAGAAATCTACCGGCGCTAACCGTACCTGCGATTTTAAAACCGGCAAAATCATCCTTGAACGCCCGATAGAACAGGAACAAATCACCAAACTGCTGGAAACCGGAAGAACTGATCTGCTGACCAAATTCATTTCCAAGAAAGGTAAGCCTTTCTCAGCCTATTTGGTCAGAAATACGGATGGAAAAATAGGTTTCGAGTTTGAGCAGAAAGCGCCCAAGAAAGCAGCCGGAACAAAATCTAAAACGAAGCAAGCGAAAACCCCTGCGGCCGACAGTACAACCTCATGATGTATAGGGTGTGCAGCGCTGGTTTAATATCAGCCCGCCAGCACATCGGAAAGCAAGTAACAAAAAATTTCCGGGCATCAGCATGCGCTAATGACCCGGACAATTAATACTTCAAATACGGTTTTTATGCGCTATAAAAGTTAAGGACGTATTTGAGCACACCGCTGGAACCCATGATAATCATGATGAGTCCGCCTACAATCGCCGTACCCTCAAGAATAATCGATCCGAATGCTCGTGCGGTATTTTCAAACTCTTCCTCACCCATTTCATTTCTGCGTCTCTCTCTACGATTCTTTACCCACAACTGCAACCAGATAGCCACGGGGATCATTAGCAAAGAAAACATTAAAACAATTTCTGCATCTTCCATTCATCAACCTCTTTTATATAAAGTGTCTTTTTTGTAAAAAAGATAGATTACCTCAAACGCGATAGTTTAATAAAGATTTTTCCAAATGCAATAAATCTATCCAAACAATTTCCATAGAACTGGCACTCCCCGAGAATCAATAAAATTACGTTCCGGCTATCTTTATGGGATATCATCTAACACTTTTTACTACCGTATACGACCATGGAATGGCTTGACCTCCCATTTGCCAAGAATGCTCAAGGCACCGTGCAATTACCCGGATCAAAGAGTATCTCGAATCGCATTCTTTTGCTTGCCGCATTGGCGGAAGGCGCCACGGAAATTCATGACTTATTGGCTTCCGACGACACCGCCCGTATGCTGGATGCACTTACCCGCTTAGGTGTACCCATCACGCACACGGGCAATAATGATTACACGATCGCTGGAGGAGAAGGCGTATTCCCGGTCAAAGATGCCGACCTTTTTCTCGGCAATGCCGGCACTGCTTTCCGCCCTTTGGTGGCGGTATTATCTTTGGTGCATGGGCATTATCGTTTATCCGGCGTACCGCGTATGCATGAACGGCCGATTGCGGACTTGGTCGATGCCTTGCGGCAATTGGGCGCAGACATCCATTACCTGGGCAATCCCGGCTTTCCTCCCGTAGAGATCAGACCGGCCGCACTGCTTGACCAGACTGGTATTCAAACCGTGACAGTTAAAGGCGATGTTTCCAG
>MSXT01000051.1 GCA_002083595.1 Proteobacteria bacterium ST_bin16
TGGGTGCGGGGGCATTCGGGGCATGCGGAGAATGAACGCGCCGATCAACTGGCAAATCGTGGCGTGGAAATGATAACTTCCGGAGAAGTGCGATAAATTCAAGGATCTGATATGCGTCAAATTGTACTGGATACCGAAACGACCGGGTTGGAGCATAAGCTCGGTCATCGTCTTGTTGAAATAGCGGCGGTGGAGTTGTGGAACAGGCAGCTTACGGGTAATCACTTTCACTATTATCTTAATCCGGATCGTGAAAGTGATGAAGGAGCGTTGCAAGTGCATGGATTAACAACAGAATTCCTTCAGGATAAACCGAGGTTCCATGACATCTCCAAGGAGTTCTTAAATTTTATCAACGATGCTGAACTGATTATTCATAACGCACCGTTCGACGTCGGATTTCTCAATCATGAATTGAGTTTGATCAATTTAAAAACACTGGATAAGTATTGTGCAGCGATAACGGATACTTTGAAACTCGCAAAGGAATTTCATCCGGGTAAACGTAATAACCTCGATGCGCTATGCGAACGCTACAATATCGATAACTCAAAGCGCACGCTGCACGGGGCACTATTGGATGCGGAGCTACTGGCCGAAGTTTATCTGGCCATGACGCGCGGCCAGGAAAGTTTACTGATCGACCTGGAATATACCGAGACCGTTCAGCACGCCGTTGAAAATCTGGATAGTTTGAATTTGAGAATTATCGAAGCAACGGCTGAGGAATTGGCGCACCATGCGATGGTTTTAGAAAAAATCGCGCACGAGAGCAACAATAAATGTCTGTGGAGAAAGCTCGAAAGCGCAAATGCCAGTGATACGGAATCAATCGGGACGAGGCATTAAATTTGATAGCTAATCTGCGGGATTTTGTTAAAACGTTCTATTGGAGAACACTAGAGTTTTGCCGGTGATGCCGGATAAAACTCTAGTGAAATAAGTAGCGTCAAAGAGGGTGAGAATTGCAGTGAATGATGAGGCGAGCCGCAACTAGAACCCAAGACTGGCGAGTAAATCATCAACCTGATCTTGATTGCATACCACATCATTGCGTTTTTCGGGATTTGTGACCGGACCGTTCAGGAGTCCTTCATCAGCAACGATAATATTTTTCTTGGCTGGAACGTTTGCAAGTAGCAGATCTATCAGATCCTTCTCCAAACTTTGCACCATGTTTGTAACTTTCTTGATCACTTGACCGGTAAGATCCTGAAAATCTTGTGCCATCATGATTTCCATCAGCTGCGTATTGGTGGCGCTAGTTTGTTCCGGAATTTTATCAAGATATTGCAGCGTATCAATTAGCAATAATTTAAATTTTTCCGTATCTGGATTGGTTTGATGAGTTTCGAACGCTTGTTTCCATTGTTCAGATAAATGTATAGCATCGGCGGAAATCTTCTCTTGAATTGGCATGGCAATTTCAGTCGCATTTAGTGTGCGTTCCGCCGCTTGCTCGGTTTTGGTTGCTATATAGGATAATTTATCTTGCGCTTCGGGTACTTCGGATGCAATTGCCTGAAGGCGCTTGTCGTATCCCAGTTCACGCAAACTATCGTGTAAGTTTCTGGTTAATTGTCCAATCTGATCAATCACTTTTTTATTAGTAGTCATTGATTCGCTGACTTCCATATTTTGAGCCATTTCATCTGGCGGTGTATCGGCTAATTTAATGGATTTATTGGGTTTGCTGCTGACTGTTTCTTGGGAAGCATCTTCCGTTTTAGCTTTCATAAGACATTTTGTATTCATTTTGAACTCATCGGTTTGTTATGAAAAGAAATTCTATGCTTTTACAGCTATTTTGGCTTCCATGTTCTGGAATATCTTATTCAATTTTTCTTCCAGTACAGCAGCAGTGAAAGGTTTCACAATATAACCGCTCGCTCCCGCTTGGGCTGCAGCAACGATATTTTCTTTTTTCGCTTCAGCGGTGACCATGAGTACAGGGATATTTTTTAATGCTTCGTTGGCACGTACATTCTGAAGCATGGTTAACCCATCCATATTGGGCATGTTCCAATCGGATACAATAAAATCAAAATTGCCATCTTGTAGCTTGCGTAAAGCTACCGCGCCATCTTCAGCCTCATCGACATTGACAAATCCTAGTTCTTTTAAAAGATTGCGAACGATTCTACGCATGGTAGAAAAATCATCCACTACTAAGAATTTTAAATTTTTGTCAGGCATTCTCTTCTCCGTAAATAACAATATTTTATGTACTACCAGAATTGCTTTGATTTTTAACCAGCTCACCAGCTCTTGCTGCATGATTTTCACTTCGCCGTTGTTTTTACGACAGTCAAGCATGAAAGTTTAGAATAAATCTAAAAATTCCTATGAGCGGTGCAGAATGTAACGCTAAGCTTGCTTTGAAGCTGCTGAGACGTACAAGGTTGATAGTATTACGGGAGATTGATGGAAGATGTTGAGTGAGAGGAAGTAAGTTTCGCTTGAATGACCGGATCACATGCAATCTAGCGGCAGTAATCGTTTTCTTTGAACCATTTGACTGCATCCCTAAGCGCTTCAACAGCGGGACGGTGTTGATAGCCCAATTCCCGGTTAGCTTTCGCGCTGGAGAAAAACATTAATTTCTTGGCCATGTGAATGCTGTCGAGTGTGGCGCGCGGTTCTGTGCGTGTGAAGAGCGCGACTTTTTCCATACACCACGCCATCGGGAGCATGACATTGATGGGTATGTTGACGCGCTTTTTGCGTGTTCCGTTGATTTCATCGATGAGTTGCAGAATCTGCAGCAGCAACATGTTATCACCACCCAGAATATAGCGTTCTCCGGGTTTGCCATGCTGGAATGCCAGTAAATGGCCTTGCGCGATGTCGTCGACATGCGCAATATTCAGACCGGTATTGACGTACGCCGGCATGCGTCCCATCAAGGTGTCCAGCACGATGCGTCCGGTCGGTGTGGGGCGCACATCACCGGGGCCAATCGGCGTGGAAGGATTGACGATGATTAATGGTAAGCGATATTCATCAACGAGTTGTTGTACCAATTTTTCAGCTTGGTATTTGGAACGCTTATAGTGACCTTTGATGCCCGCAAAATCAGCGGGCGTTCCCTCGTTGGCGGGTGAACCATCCGCGTTTAACCCGAGTGTTGCCACACTGCTGGTATAAACAATGCGTTGAATGCCTCCCTCATGGGCAGCTAAAATCAGCGCACGCGTACCGGTCACGTTAATTTCATGCATGGTTGCGGGATCCGGAACCCACAACCGGTAGTCGGCAGCAACATGAAACAGATTATCGCAACCCCGGACGGCGCGTTTAAGCGATTCATGATCGCGCAAATCGCCTTCGGCAATTTCAACAGCGAAATTTTTCAGATTTCTCCGGTCGCTATCGGGTCTTGCCAAAACACGCACATCATGCCCGGCCGCAAGCAAGCACCGCATCACTGCGGAGCCAAGAAATCCTGTTGCGCCTGTGACTAATGACTTCATGATTTTTTGAAAGCGAACCTGCATTCCGGTTCGATTGGTATTGAACAGTATCCAGAAACTAAAACGGTAATGATCATTTACCGGATTTCCGGTAGTGCTTCATTGTTCAAAGCAGCTACCGGCAAGTTCCGGGATGTCAGCTTGAACAATAATTCCAGGATCCAGTCATGGCTGGCAAATAAACTGGTCGTTACAATGGTGGCTTTGACACTGCGGCGGCTGATTTTAACTTGGGCTCCTTCCGAAAAATCCCGGTGCTGATTGATTTTATTTAATGTCAGGATGGCCATACCAATGGCCCATAAGCAGAACCTGCGGATTCCTTTTTCTTTAGGAGGGATCATGCTGGTATAAGTCAGCGCATTTTGTAAATGACTTTTGGCAACGGCCAATAGCTCCGCTAATCCGGCTTGAAATTTCTCATCGGATATTCCAGGCCGCAAGTCGCGCAGATTGAATCCGTTTTTAAGAAAAATATCCTGCGGCAGCCAGCAAGCGCCTCGCTTACGGTCGTCCCAAATATCCTTGAGAATGTTCGTCATTTGCAATCCCTGGCCGAACGAAACAGAAAGCTTCATCAAAGTGGGTTTATGGCGATTGATTTCTTCCGAATAATCGCAGAATAATTCGGTTAACATTTCACCGACGACACCGGCCACGTAATAGCAATATTCATTCATTGCCGCCAGATCTTTCAATCCATCCAGCGATTCCGTTTCCTGATAATCCGCCATCCCCTTGGCCATGATTCGCACGCAACGCTCCAGCGCTCTGCGTTGTGTCGGGTTAAAGCTGTGCGTGACGCGAATGACCGCCGGGGTGTTTTTGATTAAATCATGTTCCGCTGGAATAGTATGAGCGGAAAGCAGCGGATAGAGCTGGTGTGCGAATTCCTCGGCTGAAGCATTGCCGCATACGACCTCGGCAAACATGTCGGATAATTTCCGGGTCTGCTCGTTGGTCAATGCACTATCGTCTTCAATCGTATCGGTAATACGGCAAAGCAGATACGCATTGCCGATCACGCGGCGCAACGTCTCGGGTAATTGCGGGATAGTCAGCGCAAAAGTGCGTGAAACACCTTGCAGGATATGGTCTTGATACTGCGCATCGTCGATACTGGGTTGGCTTGTCATTACGGATTTATCATAAAGCGATACGGCATGTTACTACAATTGAACGTATCTCCAAATGTTCTGTCATTTATTGCGGCAGTACGTGCTCAGCGGCCATTAATTGATCGATCGTCTCACGTTGCCGGATGATATGGATTTGATCCTGATCAACCATGATTTCGGCGGCGCGCGGCCGGGTGTTGTAATTTGAACTCATGCTCATGCCATAGGCGCCGGCGGACATCACAGCTAGCAAATCGCCATCATTCAGGCTGAGTTTACGGTCATGACCGAGAAAATCGCCGGTTTCGCAAACCGGGCCGACTACTTGGTAATTTCTAGCGTCGCCTGCATTTTGTTGCACAGGCAGGATCGCATGATAAGCGTTGTACAATGCCGGACGCATCAGGTCGTTCATGGCGGCATCGACGATGGCGAAATCACGCGCCGAAGTGTGTTTAAGGTACTCCACCCGCGTCAATAAAATGCCGGAATTACCCACCAGTGAACGGCCCGGCTCGATTAACAAGCGTTGTTTGACTGTCCGGGTACCGGCGCATAGCGCGGAAACATAGTCTTTGATGCTTGGCGGTGTTTCATCGGTGTAGCGGATGCCCAAGCCGCCACCCAAGTCCAGGTGCTCAATAGACAGACCTTGCGATTGTAAGGTTTCGAGTAAATTGAGCATCTTATGGCCGGCTTGCTGGAACGGTTCAAGCTCGGTGAGCTGGGAACCGATGTGACAATCCAAGCCGGTAAACCGGATATGCGGATACTGCTGTGCCGATTGATAAATCCGCCCGGCTTCGCTGGCGGGAACGCCAAACTTATTTTCCTTAAGGCCGGTTGAGATATAAGGGTGCGTCTTGGCATCCACATCCGGGTTGACGCGTAGACTGACGGGCGCAATTTTGCCCATGTCTTTGGCGATCTGGTTCAACACAATTAACTCGGCTTCGGATTCCACATTGAAACAGAGAATGTTGGCATCCAACGCCATGCGCATTTCATCAACGTGTTTCCCGACACCGGAAAACACCGTTTTGGCCGGATCGCCGCCCGCTTTGATGACACGCTGTAATTCTCCACCCGATACGATATCGAAGCCGCTGCCGAGCCGTGCGAAAAGGTTGAGGATGGCGATATTCGAATTGGCTTTCACCGCGTAACAAATCAGATGGTTCCGGTCCGCAAATGCCGCATCGAATGCTTGATAGGCTTTGGTTAAGGCGGCGCGCGAGTAGACATAACAGGGTGTGCCGAATTCCCGGGCAATCTGCTTAAGCGCAACCGATTCTACAAAAAGCTCATTGTTGCGGTAATCGAATTCAGGAAAACCGCTCATTTTCTCTCTACTTGATCAGATGACGCGTTACTGGCTTCCTCAACCTTGGGAAGGTAGAGCGGTCCCTTCAGACCACAAGCGCTGAGTAAGTAAGCGGAGAGCAGCAGGATTGGAATTAAACGCATGCAAAACCTCTGGAACAATAATGACGGGATACTAACATAAGAGAATGATAAATTAACCCAACTTGAGATTAATTTTGACTGCCCAAGCCGGGATTAATCGTGTGGTAATGTGGCGGCCAGCCAATTAACCAATTCATCCAGCAGTTGATTAGTCGCCGCGCTTAATGCAGACACCGCTCCCGCTGCATCGGCCGAAGGCGCTTTTGCCGTGATGTTGAAATATTTCTGCGCCAGCAGCTTGCGTGTGCTGCGTTCGATCAAACTGGCGCGCAAACCGGCCACAATGCGGCTATCCGTAGCTGTATCAAACACTTGTGAGAATTC
The DNA here is from genome assembly GCA_002083595.1 of Proteobacteria bacterium ST_bin16. GTDB lineage: Bacteria > Pseudomonadota > Gammaproteobacteria > Burkholderiales > Nitrosomonadaceae > Nitrosomonas. Next base: position 6,383 of record MSXT01000051.1, read on the forward strand.
TTCCAACTCGGTATGCAGTACATGATCGGCGGTTGCGATACTGTTGTCTTTAATCACTTGTTCCTGCGTACCGGCGGCGATGCGATTGCGTAACTGCTGCGTAATCAGAGCGGCAGGCGTGGCAATCCAGCGATTACTGGCGTAGGTGTACGATTGTGTTGGATTGTGATAGAGCAGGCGGTAATGAATCGCTTTGCTATCCAGCCATACCGGCGCTGTCGTGTCCGCAACCAGCAAGCTATTCTTCCGCAGCTGGGCGGACTGAACCGATGGCTGGGATAACGCTGGCGTCTGGATACCAAAATCGTACACAGCTGTGGATTGCGATTTATGCAGAACAGTACAACCCGGCAGCAGGCAGAGGATGGCGAGCAACAAGAGTATTCTGGTCATTGGCTTACTCCTTGGGGGACACAAAACCGGCTTCTCCAGGACCCGGCAAGGGGGAAGGGCGGCCAAATAATAAACTTTGCGGGTTTTCTTCCAATTGATGCAAAACCTTATCAAAATTATGCGAACTGCGGGCAATGCTGTGACTGACATTGCGCAATTCAGGAATCGTTATTGCCAGCTCCTGCGTGCTGTGCGACAAGCTGTCAAAAATGCCATCTTTCTGATTGATTTTGGCAACGGTCACATTGACTTCACCCAGGAGCTGATCCAGACGTTTAACCAGCGTCGCCGACTCGGTTGTGAGTTCAGTGAATGAGGTGAGCACAGGCTGCAAGTGACCGGCAATACCATCAAAATTGCGCGTGGCTTTTTGAATATTATGCAGAATATGGAAAATTTGATCTTGATTCTCGTCGTTCAGCAATTGGTGCATTTTTAGTACTAATTGGTTGACATTGGTGAGCAAGTCCTGCCCGGACCCGGCGACTTCGTCGAGCAATGAACGGCGCATCGGGATGCGCGCGTCATGGGCCAGTTGATCAGTACCGATGCCATCGTCGTTCAGCTGAATGTAGGCCAGCCCGGTAACGCCTTGATAGCCCAATTGCGCGTAAGTGCTGTTTCTGAGTATGACATTCTCGTTCACTGAAATACGCACAAGAATTTGTTGCTGGTTCTCCGGATCAAATTCGATATTTTCAACTTTACCGATGTTAACACCGCGATAATGCACCGCCGATTGCGGGTTAAGCCCGCTCACCGATTCTTTGGTGACGACGAGATAATCGATGCGCTGAATGTTGCTGCCACTAAACCACACCGTCACCAAAGCGATGGCGATGCTCAGGAAAATGACAAAGATACCTGCTACGAGGGCATGGGCACGGTTTTCCATGTTTGCTCCGAGTTGTTTTGTTGCTCAATTTTATGCCGTATGCTTTTGAAGAAGCTGTTGATAAAAGGATGCGGAAAGCGGTATACCTGGTCCAGGGCGCCGATGACAACCACTTGCTGATCGGCCAGAACGGCAACCCGGTCGGATAACGCGACCAATGTATCCAAATCATGCGTCACCATGACAATCGTTAGATCCATTTCGCTGCGCAATGCCAGCACCAATTCTACGAAACTTTCACTCAGCTCGGGGTCCAGTCCGGCGGTGGGTTCGTCCAGAAACAGTATTTCCGGATCCAATGCCAGCGCTCTTGCCAGCGCCACGCGTTTGATCATGCCGCCGGATAAGGCGGCGGGCATTTTGTTCGCGTGCTCGGGGCCGATGGCCACCATATTCAGTTTAACCATCACCAGATCCCGGATCATATCTTCGCTCAAGGTGTGCAATTCACGCAAAGGCAGCGCAATATTATCGAACACAGTCAACGCGCTGAATAATGCGCCTTGTTGAAAAAGCACGCCTGAACGGCTGCGGATATTTTTTCTGCGCGGATTGACGGCAGCGTTTGAACGAGTACCGCCAAAAACTTTGACGCTGCCTTGTGACGGTTCTTCCAATCCCAGCATCTGGCGTAACAACGTGGTTTTTCCGCTACCCGATCCGCCGATCAGTGTCAGTACTTCACCGCGGTAAACGCATAAATTGATATCGCGATGCACGATATGATTCCCGAAACGGGTATAGAGCGATTCAATCTCGATGATGCATTCCGGTTTTGTCATCATCTAGGTAAGCCCCACGTCTGAGAACAATATGGCGAAAATGGCATCGATAATGATCACCATGGTGATTGCGGTTACCACCGAAGAGGTGGTGCCTTCACCCAGGCTTTCGGTGTTGGGTTTGATCCTTAAACCAAAATGACACGCGATGAGCGCAATGACCATGCCGCATACAGCCCCTTTGCCAAGTCCGAGCCATAAGTTGGCAATAGGCACTGCATCCGGTAGCGCTGACAAAAAGTATTGTGAATTCAGACCTAACTGCCATTCCGCAGCGACTATTCCGCCCAGCAATGCGATCGCACTGGTCCATATCACCAGCAAGGGCATTGCGATACCGAGTCCCAGCACTTTCGGTAATATCAGACGCTGGCTATGCGAGATACCCATCACTGTCAGGGCATCCAATTCCTGAGTTACGCGCATGACACCGAGTTGCGCCGTCATGGACGAGCCGGAGCGGCCGGCAACCAGAATTGCGGCCAGCATCGGGCCCAGCTCACGGATGATGCTGATTCCCAATATGTTGATAATAAAGATATCTGCGCCAAATAACTGCAATTGCTTGGAAGAAAGATAGCTCAAGACAATACCGATCAGGAACCCGACCAGCGCGGTAATGCCGAGTGCTTGCGCCCCGGTGCGGTATAAGTTGGCGGAGATTTCGCGCCAGGGGATATAACCCGGGTTGCGGAATAAATAAATCACATCGAGCAGCAATTGGCCAATCAAACTGATCAGGCCGATGGCATGCTGCCATAACAGCAAGGCTAATCCGCCCAAAGCGGTTAAAGGCCAGAGCAAATCCCGGTATGGGGCTTCCGTTTTGATTGCTGGCAGCTGTTCCAGACGCGCAAACATTTTTTCGTGTTCCGGGCGCAGCTGAAGATGTTCCGGCCGTTGTGCTTTCCACGCTCGCCACAGCAGGGTTGTGCCCGCGATATCCATTTGCTGGATGCCGGTCAGATCCCAGTACAAATCGCGATTTTTGGCTTGTTTGCTCAGCTCATCCATGAGTGACTTGAGGATCGGCTCTAACGCCGTCAACGTATAGTTACCGGTTAAAACGATATGCGCGAGACCAGCTCTCGTGGAAAGCTGAAACCATTGTTGCATCGAATGGGCAGGCGGATCGCTGGTGTGCATCAATTCTGGCTTGGGTTCATTCATAGGAATGCCAAGTATAGTCATAAACAATCGGGAAAATTTTTACTCTTTAAAAATCCGGATATCCTTTTTAAGGATACTCTGATCGGACCGGCTAACAGAAGTTATTGTAACGTGTTAAAGCAAAACAGTTGGATCGGATTGCGGGTGCCACGGGAAAAACGGGAACGCAACGGCGCTATTTGGTTTGCGCGACGGCGGCGCGTGCCAGTGCCGGGTTATCCGAAAAGTATTTCTTGATACCCAGGAACATTGCGTCCGCCATTCTATCCTGATAGCCCTTGCTGCGTAGTTTTTCTTCTTCTTTGGGGTTGCTGAGAAACGCTGTTTCCACCAGGATAGAAGGAATGTCGGGCGATTTCAGCACCGCGAAACCCGCTTGCTCTACATTTCTTTTGTGCAAGTGATTAATGCCGCCCAATTGTTTCAAAACGTATTCGGCGAGCTTGACGCTGTCGTTGATAGTCGCATTCAGCGACAGATCCAGCAGCAGCTCTTTGATATCTTTTGATTTCGAGGTGATATCGATGCCGCCCATCAAATCGCTGTCGACGCTATTTTCTTTATTGGCAAGCCAGCTTGCCGTGGTCGAGGTGGCGCCATGTTCGGACAGTGTGAAAACCGAGGAACCGTGCGCGTGCGCTTTGGGATTGGCATCGGCATGGATCGACACGAACAAGTCGGCATTGGCGCGCCGTGCGTTAATGCGGCGTTGTGGCAGCGAAATGTAATAATCGCCGTCGCGGGTCAGAACGGCGCGCATATTCGGCTCTTTGTCTATTCGTTCTTTCAGTTTTTTCGCGATCGCCAGAGTAACGTCTTTTTCGTAAGTGCCCTGATAGCCGACTGCACCGGGATCTTTGCCGCCATGGCCGGGATCGATGGCGACGATAATGATGCGCGGAGCCTTACTGAGCGGTTTGCGGTTTTGCGCAGCGGGAGAGTTATTGTTCTGCTTGGCTTGATTCAACTGCGGCTTGGGTGCGTGCGGCCAGACAAGCCGGGCTTGCGGGCTGGCTTGGGGTTGTTTTGCGCCGCCTTGCACCAGTGTAGCAACCAATTCATCCAAAACATCCGCTTCAAAATCCGTGCTTGGCGCAGCGCCGCCACGCGCATTCAGTTCCGCCTTGCCAGCTTTGTCCGGATGATGAATATCCAGAATCAACCGGTGTGCAAAATTTTCCTTGGGCTCGATCACAAAGGTGCGCGGCACGACATTGGCTTTCAGATCGAACACCAGCCGGATGACGTGCGGTTTATACTGCCCGACGCGGATTTTCTGCACAAAAGGATCAATCGCATCTACCTTTTGCGGGAGTGCCGAAAGCGCCTGTGAAAGCTTGGTATTGCTTAAATCGATAACCACGCGATGCGGGTTTTCCAGCATGCTTAATTCATATTCAAGCGGCTGATTAGACTCCAGGGTGATGCGCGTGTAATCCGGCGTTAACCCGACACGAACCGCTTGAACGGTGGTATCCGCAGCCAGCACTGTTTGACTGGAACCTATCCAGCAACAGAAAAAGACCAATATAAAAAATATCAGGAAGTTATTTTTGACGGCAGCGTAGGTGTTGCTATTGGGATACGCAATCACTCGCTTTTTGGGTTGTGCCAATGTATCAAACATTGTTTTCCTGCCTCTGTGCCAGCCCGGATTTCAATCCTGCGGCCGTTATCAAGAATGCTGAAGATGAGCTGCAAATCGGCTTCAGGCAATAAATTGCCCGCTTTTTCAGGCCATTCCACCAAACAAATTGCGTCTGAATTAAAGTAATCGCGGAAGCCTGCTTCTTCCCATTCGAGGTAATCATTGAACCGATAAAAATCAAAGTGATACAAGTATAGCGCAGAGATTTTATAGATTTCAACTAAATTATAGGTAGGACTTTTGACTACATGCTGATATCCGAGGCCGTGTAGAATACCGCGCGTCAAGGTTGTTTTGCCTGCACCGAGATTGCCGCTCAGATAAATGGCCAGTCCGGAATGCAGGCAGGCAGCCAGTTTTTTACCGAACGCCAGCGTTGCCGCTTCATCTGCAAGAAAGCAGGTAATACCTTGTGCTGATTCAGTATCTGTCGAACGAGCGTTATGCAAGAAAATACCTCAACCAATAAATTACCGGATTACACCGCCTTGGCGGCTGCCATCAAAACCTGGGGCAAGGAACTCGGTTTTCACGATGTCCGCATCGCCGATGCGCAGGCGGATATGTCAACGGTGGAATCCGGTCTGTTTCAATGGCTGGCGCAAGGATACCACGGTGACATGGACTACATGGCAAAACATGGCACCAAACGTACCCGGCCCGCCGAGCTTGAGCCCGGCACACAGCGGGTTATTTCGGTGTGCATGAACTATGCGCCGCCTGCTGTTAAAAATAGCTGGGATGTGATCCATGACGGTGGCCGGGCATTCATTTCGCGCTATGCGCTGGGGCGCGATTACCATAAAGTGATCCGCGCGCGGCTGCAAAAATTGGCCGACCGGATAACCAGCGAAGTAGGCACCTTCCAATATCGCGTATTTTCCGACAGCGCGCCGGTGATGGAAGTGGCTTGGGCGCAGAAATCCGGTCTGGGGTGGCGCGGCAAGCACACATTATTGTTGAATCGCCAAGCCGGTTCGATGTTTTTCCTCGGTGAAATGTATATCGATTTGCCGCTGCCCGCCGACGATGCGGTGGGGGATTATTGCGGCAGTTGTTCCCGCTGCATCGATGTTTGCCCGACTCAAGCGATCATCGGGCCTTACCAAGTCGATGCCCGCCGTTGCATCTCCTACCTGACCATCGAATTGAAAGACAGCATTCCAGAACCATTGCGGCCGCTGATCGGCAATCGCATCTATGGCTGCGACGATTGCCAATTGGTATGCCCGTGGAATAAATTTGCCAAAATTACCAACGAAAACGACTTTCATGTGCGCAATGGCATGGACGATGTGTCGCTCATTGAATTATTCGGTTGGGATCAAGCAACATTCGAGGCAAAACTGGCCGGCAGCGCGATCCGCCGCATCGGTCATACGCAATGGCTGCGCAATATCGCTGTCGGTCTCGGCAACGCGCCGTATTCGGACGAAATCGTGCAAGCCTTGCAAGCGCGCGCGGATGACCCATCGGACATGGTGCGCGAGCATGTGCAGTGGGCGTTGCAGCAACAGGGTCAAAAAAGAACCGCTATTCAGGAGTCATCAACATGAAAACACCATCAATCATCGGTACACCGCTGAGTGCATCGGCAAAAAAAGTCATGCTGCTCGGCAGCGGCGAACTCGGCAAGGAAGTCATCATCGCATTGCAGCGCCTTGGCGTTGAAACCATCGCGGTGGACCGCTACGTCAACGCGCCGGGGCATCAGGTGGCGCATCGCGCGCATGTCATCAACATGGCGGACGGTCAGGCGTTGCGGGCATTGGTCGAACAGGAAAAGCCCGATATTATCGTGCCGGAAATCGAAGCGATTGCCACCGACATGCTGGTCGAAATCGAGCAAGCAGGCATTGCCACGGTGATTCCGACCGCGCGCGCCGCCCGGTTGACGATGAACCGTGAGGGCATCCGCTGTCTGGCAGCGGAAACGCTGGGGCTGCCGACGTCGCCGTATGCCTTTGCCAACAGCTTGGCGGAATTGCAGGCGGCCATCGATGGCGAAATCGGTTATCCGTGCATCGTCAAGCCGGTGATGTCGTCATCCGGCAAAGGGCAGTCGCGCGTCGATCATGCCGGTGAAGTGAAAGCAGCGTGGGATTATGCCGCCAGCGGCAGCCGGGTCGATCAAGGGCGGGTGATCGTCGAGGGTGTGATTCATTTCGATTATGAAATCACGCAACTGACCGTGCGTGCGTTGGATGAGGACGGCAACGTCAAAACGCATTTCTGCGAACCAATCGGCCATGTGCAGGTGCATGGTGATTACGTCGAAAGCTGGCAACCGCAGGCGATGTCCCCGGCGGCGCTGCAACGCGCGCGTGAAATCGCCAAAATCATCACCGATGATCTGGGTGGCCTGGGTATTTTTGGCGTGGAGCTGTTCGTCAAAGGTGACGACGTGTGGTTCAGCGAAGTCAGCCCGCGTCCGCACGACACCGGCATGGTGACGATGTGCAGTCAGAAACAAACCGAATTCGATTTGCACGCACGTGCAATTCTGGGATTGCCAGTTGATACGGTATTGCTGGCACCGGGCGCGAGCGCGGTGATTTACGGTCAACTTGAAGCCAAAGGCATCGCATTTTCCGGCGTAGCCGAAGCGCTGAAAGTACCGCAAAGCGATATCCGTCTGTTCGGCAAGCCGGAATCGTTCAAACGGCGGCGCATGGGCGTTGCGCTCGCAAATGGCGCCGATACCGGCGAAGCCCGCAGCCGTGCTAAACTTGCCGCCAGCCGGGTGACACCGACCCAAAATTAACTCCAATCAATTAATAACAAAGGAAAATCATGACAATCGAACAACTCAACACGCAATTTGGCATCGCAGGCAAAGTGGAATTTATCGCTGGCAACGGCGGATTGCCGATGATTCAGGTGAAAACCGCCAAAGCCAAAGCGCTGATCTCGATCCACGCGGGTCAAGTGCTGTCGTATCAACCCGCCGGTGAGCCGGAAGACGTGATGTTTTTGAGCGCGAAAGCGTATTACCAGGACGGCAAAGCCATCAAAGGCGGCGCGCCGATCTGCTGGCCGTGGTTCGGCGCCGATCCGGAAGGCAAAGGCCGCCCCGGACACGGCTTTGTGCGCAATCGCGGCTGGAACGTGGTGGCGACCGAAGCGCTGGCCAATGGCGATATCAAAGTTACTGTCGGACTGGACGATACACCGGAAACACAAGCCATCTGGCCGCATGCCTTCAGCTTACGGCAGGAAATCGTCGTTGGCGATAGCTTGAATCTGTCATTGATCACGCGCAACACCGGCAAGGAAAAATTCACCATCACGCAAGCGTTCCATACCTATTTCAAAGTCGGCGACATTACCCGCTCAAAAGTAGTGGGGCTCGCCGGTTGCGACTATCTCGACAAAGCCGGTGGCGGCAACACGCAAAAGCATCAAACGGGTGACGTGACCATCGACGCAGAAGTTGATCGGATTTACCTAAATGTTGGCAATACCCTGACCATCGACGACGCAGCCTTGAGTCGCCGTATCCAAATCACTTCACAAGGCAGTAAAACCGCTGTGGTATGGAATCCCTGGGAGAAAATCGCCAAGGATATGGCGGATTTGGAAGATCACGATTACCAACGCCTGCTGTGTGTGGAAACGACTAATGCGGCGGATGATATGGTGGAGGTGGCGCCGGGAGGAGAATTTCGGTTGGTTGCGAATTATCGGGTATGTTGATTAGCATCGCTTGATCTAAGATGGGATAGATATGGGTAAAATTATTAGCATTATCAGTGTCATTGCTGCTATTTTAACTATTATTACTGTTTTTATCGAAGCACCTAACATAGTAGCTAAAATTAGCTCATCTCTTTGCTCAGCACAATGTAACGAGTTGAACAAAGAAAATGAAACTCTAAGGCAACAAATTTATGACCTGACGACACCTTCCATTGCTAGAGCAAAAAAGAAATGTGAGTCACTAGCGAAGGCTAAAGCTTTTGAATTTTATCAGAATACACAATATTCTTTTGCATCAAAAAATTTCACTAAAGATTATGGCCTTCGAGCTATAGCGACTCATGGAAATTGGAATGATCTAATGTGCAAACCGAATGGCGATTCTGGATATATTTTGGAAGGTATAGATACCTCTGTACATCGTATCGAGAGAATATCGATTGGAGAAGATAATAAGCTCTTTATAGAAGATATTGCAACAGCCAAAGCAAAATACAGAACGCATTTATTTATCAATAAAGATGAGTCGTTTCATGTGCGAAAAATTATTTCAGAAATAGGAATGGTTCCTACATATGAGAAGCCTGAGTACCAAAAAGAACTCTATCATTTGATGTGCAGATATGATGATTACAGAATAGTAAAACATTTTAATCATCCCGATATTAAGAAGTACGAGGGTGATAGTAAAACTCAACCTTGTATACCTGCTGAAGGAGAGGCACAAGAGGGAATTTTACTTGCTTTTGCATGTGATAATTACACTAGATCAATGGTACAAAATGTTGCTACAACAAAAGAGGACTTGAAAGAATTTAAGAGTCAAGTTAGGCAATACAGGAATGAACTGGCTCTCTTGATTCAGGATAATCCCGAAATGAAAAAGTTATGTAAGAGATCAATGGGTGAACATGAGAATTCAGAGTGATAAAAATATCAAATCTCATTTTAATTTTGTGTAATTAATGAATTTCTTCAAAAATTTTGATATGTATAGCTTACGTCATTGGGCATTGATCGCCGGTCCTGTTCTGGCTGTGCTATTTGCTATCAGCATGAACGCCTCCGGCTGGGATACCAAAGCTTGCTGGACCGGCGCCATCGTAACCTTGTGCGTCGTCTGGTGGATTTTTGAGCCGATTCCGATACCGGTGACGTCGATTATTCCGTTGGCGGTGTTTCCGTTAGCCGGGGTGTTGACTAAGGAGGATATCGCGCGAGCGTACGGCGACGATATGGTGTTGCTGATGCTCGGCGGTTTCATGATCTCGGCGGCGCTGGCGCATTCCGGTGCGCATCACCGGTTGGCACTTGGGTTGATTCGCATTGTCGGCGGGCATAGCAGCCGGCGCATCGTGTTCGGTTTTTTGTGCGCCTGCGCATTCATCAGTATGTGGATTTCCAATACCGCGACCACGCTGATGATGTTGCCGCTGGCACTGGCTGTGATCGCGCAGAGTGGCGACAAAAAACTGGCCATTCCGTTGTTGTTGTCGGTCGCTTACGGCAGCAGTATCGGCGGATTGGGTTCGCCGATCGGTACGCCGCCGAATCTGGTGTTCATGCGCGAGTATGAAAGCTTCACGGGGATCACGGTCAGTTTTACGCAATGGATGAGCTGGGGCGTGCCGGTGGTGCTGTTGATGACGCCGCTGGCGGGTTTGTGGCTGACCCGGCATTTGCATTTCAAGGGTGATTTGACGATGCCTCCAGCAGGACCGTGGCGCGCGGAAGAGCGGCGCATGCTGCTGATTTTCGGGCTGACCGTGCTGGCGTGGATCACGCGCAACGAACCGTTCGGTGGCTGGAGCGTCTGGCTCGGTTTGAAAGGGGCAAGCGATGCGACGGTGGCATTGCTTGCCGTGGTGGCTATGTTTCTGATTCCGAATGGCCGTGGCGGACAATTGCTGGACTGGGATACCGCCGTCAAGGTGCCGTGGGGTATTTTGATTTTGTTTGCCGGAGGGATTGCGATTGCGCAGGCGTTCATGGAAACCGGATTGTCGCAAGCGGTGGGCGAGCAGTTGTCCGTTCTGTCCGGTCTGCATCCGTTGATCATCATTGTATTCGTTGCACTATCGGTTACTTTTCTGACTGAAATAACGAGTAATACGGCCATCACCGTTTTGTTGATGCCCATTCTCGGTCCGGCTGCGTTAGCCGCCAATATCGATCCCATGCTGCTGATGTTGCCAGCCGCGATGGCCGCCAGCTATGGTTTCATGATGCCGGTCGGCACGCCGCCGAATGCGATCGTGTTCGGCAGCGGCGCGGTGCCGATCAGCAGCATGGTGCGGGAAGGGTTAGTGCTTAATTTCATCGGCGCAGCGGTGATCACGACGGTGTGTTATTGGCTGGTCGGTTAATCAAGCCACTGCCCAAATTGTTGTCATATCTTTTCCAATCGAAATAAGGCCCCGGGTCGGTTTTGCGCCCGGGGGCGATGTCCGAATGCCCGGCGATGTCCTGAATCGGATACCGCTGGCACAAACACCGGGTCAAAGCGATCAGCGCTTCATATTGTGGATCGGTAAACGGCGTGGTGTCGCTGCCTTCCAGTTCAATACCAATCGAGAAATCGTTGCAGCGTTCCCGGCTCTGCCATTGCGAAACACCGGCATGCCAAGCGCGTTTCATGCAAGGTACGAATTGAATGATCGCGCCATCGCGGCGGATGAAAAAATGCGCCGATACTTTCATACCCTGTAGCGTTTGATAATAGGGGTGTGCGGCCGGATCGATGCGGTTGGTGAACAACTCGATCACGCCGCTGCCGCCGAATTCATCCGGTGGCAAGCTGATGTTGTGGATCACCAGCAGACTGATCTCAGTATCCGCAGGACGTTCGTCGCAATTGGGCGAGGCGATAAATTGAGCGGAATCCAGAAGACCTGCGGCATCGATTGGCATGCGTTAAAATGGGCGGATAATTAACTGATCGCGCATGGTAGCGTACCTTCATAAAACTTGAAAACCGGAATCGCATGAAGCAAGGCAAATTCATTACCCTGGAAGGCATTGACGGCGCCGGAAAATCGACGCAGCTGGCGTGGATTGTCGAGTTGTTGCAGCGTGCGGGGTTGCAGGCCATCGTCACGCGTGAGCCGGGGGGCACCGAATTGGGTGAGCGACTGCGCGCTGTGTTGCTGGATAAATCGATGACCATGCACGCGGAGACTGAAGCTTTGCTGATGTTCGCGGCACGGCGCGAGCATTTGGATAGAGTGATTCTGCCCGCACTAGCGCAAGGGCAGTGGGTGATATCGGATCGTTTCACCGACGCCAGCTTTGCCTATCAAGGCGGAGGGAGGGAATTGGACACCGGTAAACTGGAAATTCTGGAACACTGGGTGCAGGGTGCTTTGCAACCCGATTTGACGCTATATTTCGATGTGCCGGTGGAAGTGGGACAGCAGCGTGTCAGTCAAATCAAGGCCGCCGACCGGTTTGAGAAAGAACGGGGCGATTTTTTTCAGCGCGTCCGCGCAGCGTATCTGGACCGGGCCCGGCAGTTTCCCGGCCGCATTAAAATCATCGACAGCAGCCA
>MSXT01000052.1 GCA_002083595.1 Proteobacteria bacterium ST_bin16
ATTATTGGCAAGACTCGCAGCTCTCGTCATCGATCGCGCAGTACTTGATTTCCACCGTGGACACTTCCACCGCAGCTTTGACCACGCCGCCATCGGACGGCACCGCGTTCAGCGATCCGGCGCGCACCGTGGATTTCTCCGCCGCCGTCGCACCCATCGAGCGCAAATAATAGGTGGTTTTGAGACCACGCAGCCACGCCAGTTTGTAGGTTTCGTCCAGTTTCTTGCCGGAAACGCCGCCCATGTAAATATTCAGCGATTGCGATTGGTCGATCCATTTCTGCCGCCGCGCGCCCGCTTCGATCAGCCAGCGCGGATCCATCTCGAACGCGGTGGCGTACAGCGTGCGGATATTGTCCGGAATGCGGTCGATTTTGCTGATCGCGCCGTCAAAATATTTCAAATCCGAAATCATCACTTCGTCCCACAGATTCAGTTTTTTCAGATCGTTGACCAGCGATTTATTCGCAATGGTGAATTCGCCCGACAAGTTCGATTTGACGTACAGATTCTGGTAGGTCGGTTCGATGCTGGCGGACACGCCGACGATGTTGGAAATCGTCGCGGTCGGGGCAATCGCCAGGCAGTTGGAATTGCGCATGCCGTACTGCTGGATGCGCGTACGCAACGCGTCCCAATCCAGCGTTGCGGATAAATCCGCTTCGACAAAGCCGCCACGCTCCTGGCGCAGCACTTCCAGCGTATCGTGCGGCAGAATGCCGCGATCCCACAGACTGCCTTTATAACTGCTGTAGCAGCCGCGCTCTTGCGCCAATTCGGTCGATGCCCAGTAAGCTTGATACGCTACCGCTTCCATCGAACGGTCGGCGAATTCAACCGCTTCTTGCGAGCTGTACGGAATGCCCAATTGATGCAGGCAATCCTGGAATCCCATGATGCCCAGACCGACCGGACGGTGTTTCAGATTGGCATTACGCGCTTTGGCAACGGCATAGAAATTGATGTCGATGACGTTATCGAGCATGCGCATGGCCACCTGGATCGTGCGCTTCAGCTTGTCCAGATCGAGCGCGCCGTCTTTCAGATGCGCGACCAGATTGACCGAACCGAGATTGCATACGGCAATTTCCTTGTCGTTGGTATTCAACGTGATTTCCGTGCACAAGTTGGAGCTGTGCACCACGCCGATATGGTTCTGCGGTGAACGCACGTTGCACGGATCTTTAAAGGTAATCCACGGATGACCGGTTTCAAACAGCATGCTCAGCATCTTGCGCCACAATTGCACGGCGGGAATTTTTTTGTACAGATCCAGCTCGCCGCGCTCGATTTTCGCTTCGTAACCGAGATACGCTTGCTCGAACTGCTGGCCGAATTTCTCGTGTAAATCGGGCGTATCTGACGGCGAAAACAACGTCCAGTCGCTGCCGTCCATGACGCGCTTCATGAACAGATCGGGAATCCACGTCGCGGTGTTCATGTCGTGCGTGCGGCGGCGGTCGTCGCCGGTGTTTTTGCGCAATTCCAGGAATTCCTCGATGTCCAGATGCCAGCATTCCAGGTACGCGCATACCGCACCCTTGCGCTTGCCGCCCTGATTGACCGCCACGGCGGTATCGGACACCACTTTCAGGAATGGCACCACGCCTTGCGATTTGCCGTTGGTGCCCTTGATGCGAGCGCCCATCGCCCGCACCGGCGTCCAGTCGTTGCCCAGACCGCCGGCATATTTGGCCAGCAGCGCATTTTCCTTGATCGCCTCGTAAATGCCGTCGAGATCGTCCGGCACGGTGGTCAGGTAGCACGACGACAATTGCGAGCGGCAAGTGCCGGAATTGAACAGCGTCGGCGTCGAGCTCATGAAATCGAAACTCGACAGCACGTGGTAAAACTCAATCGCACGCGCTTCGCGGTCGATCTCGTTCAGCGCCAGCCCCATCGCCACGCGCATGAAGAACGCTTGCGGCAATTCGATGCGGCGTTCCTTGATATGCAGGAAGTAACGGTCGTACAGCGTTTGCAAGCCGAGATAATCGAATTGCAGGTCACGATCCGCATCCAGCGCTTCGGCCAGGCGCTTCAGGTCGAATTGCGCCAGGCGCGGGTCGAGCAATTCGGCTTCGATGCCGCGTTTGATGAACACCGGGAAGTATTCCTGATACTGCGCGTGCATCGCCTGTTGCGTCACTTCCTCGCCCAGCACTTCGTGGCGCACGTTGTTCAATAATAAGCGCGCGGTGACATAGCTGTACGCCGGGTCTTTCTCGATCAGCACGCGCGCCGACAGCACCAGCGATTTGTTGACTTCATCGAGCGACACGCCATCGTACAAATCCTTGACAGTGGCTTTCAGAATCAGCGCGGGATCGACGGTATTGCCCAAACCGGCGCAGGAGGATTCGATTAATGCGGATAACTTGGCGATGTCGAGCGGCACGCGCTGGCCGTTATCGACGACGTACAACGTTTCCGCCGCGGTCTCGGCGGCCGATTTCTGTTTCAGCTTGGCCCGTTCGCGCGCGCGTTCCTCGCGGTACAGCACATAAGCGCGCGCCACATCGTGCTGGCCCGAGCGCATCAACGCCAGCTCGACCTGATCCTGAATATCCTCGATATGGAACGTGCCGCTATCCGGCTGGCGGCGCAGCAGCGCATTCACCACATCGTTGGTCAACCCGGCCACTACTTCGCGTACCCGCACCGATGCCGCGCCCTGCCCGCCATCGACGGCGATAAACGCCTTGGTCAGCGCAACTGAAATCTTGCCCGGCTCGAACGACACCACCGCACCGTTGCGGCGGATGACTTTATGCTGGGAAAAACGGGGATTTTGCGCGGGTGTATCCATAAAACTTTGATTTCCGGAAACAGGTTTGAGGTGAGTTTGTTCTGTCGTAAGCTGCATCGGTGATTCCTCCTGACTGGTGATTCATCAAAGAAAAATACAAATTTCTGTTGATTCAATGGAATAGCATTATTTGAATAGAACCACAATATATAGTGGTTGATGGAGAATGCTATGGCACCAATGGTACAACACAAATTATTTTTTGTGCAGGAAAATTTTGCGGTTTTTTTAATTTGCAATCAAAAAATCGATCATCTTTTGATTAAGATTAATTGCTATCAGGCAGTTAAGATTACACTGATGCGTGATGCTAATTTGCAACGGTTGTCGAAAATTAGGGACTTGCCAGATTTACGAAGAATTCAGCAATCGCAATTTCCGGCGGATGATGCGAGGACTGGCCAGGTCATTACCCCTTCCATTTCCCTTAAAAACTTCCCGGCGTCCGGCGTTTCCCTAGCATACGAAGCAGCTATTCAGATTGACCGCCTTTTTGGCATATTTCCAGAAATTCTCGACTATTCAACAATCTGATGCTAAAGACTCCGGGAGAGTTTTATTACAGAAATGTTACAAACCACTGATTGCAAATTATTTTTCACCGAAAATGTATAATAAAAATATGCTTTCAATTTTGTGTATGAGTTTAGTATGAGCGTCGCATCAAATTCACGATGGAGTCTTCTATGAAGTTCAATACCCCGCTGCGTTACCCTAAAGGAAGAAGCAATATACCAAGCTTTTTTAAAATAATTTTTGCGCACAATGATTTACTGGGTGGACATTATGTTGAGCCCTATGCCGGAAGCGCAGGAATCGCGCTGAATTTACTCACGCACGGTTACGTGTCTCGTGTTCATTTAAACGCTGCAAATCCTGCGGTATACGCTTTTTGGCACAGCGTCATCAACCAACCGGAAGCGCTTTGTAAAGCTATTCACGATATTAAAATAACAACAGAAGAATGGCAGCGGCAACAAGATATCTTGCGTTCCCCTGAAAATCATAGCGCACTCGAAGTGGGCTTCTCAATCTTCTTTCTAAATCGGATTAATCGGTTAGGAATTCTATACGGAGATGTTACTGACGGAAAAAGCCAAGGCAAGCGCTGGAAGTTTGATGCCCGCTTTAATAAGCTAGATTTGATTCGCGGCATTGAATGGATTGCGCTGCATCGTTCATTCATTCATTTATATAACCAAGATACTACCGGCCTAATAAAAACAGTATTACCGTCACTACCGGATAAAACACTCGTTTACTTTGATATTCCCTGCCATACCGAGGAACGAGGTCTTCATCACGATCATGATTCTCATCATCATCGAGTGAGTTTGGCAAAACTGATCAAGGAAAATATCATGCAACACTGGATAGTTTCATATCCTAATCATCCCGGAATTGTGGAGCTGTACAAAGGTTATCCAGCTATTGTCCATGATATCTCCAGCAATGCACGAAATCGCTCTGAAGACTCTGAAATCATGATTTTCAGTAATCGATTGATCATTCCTGACTGGAAAAATCCATCCAATTTAAAAACCGCTTAAACAATCCGCCTTCACGGTCTTCACAGCAATTCGAGGAAAAAGAATCTCACATCTTTGTCTAAGATAACAGAATGGGAATCTATGTTCCCATTCTGTTATAGATAAAACCTAAATTATAGCGATGATAATTTTCTACGACGCACCATGAATCCCAATAAGCCCAGTCCAGCTAACAACATTGCATAGGTTTCCGGCTCTGGAATTGCGGCTACCGCTTGAGGAAGAAAAATAGATCCGCCGAGATCCGCATCCTTGAAACCAATGACGAAAAACTGATTATCCCCCGCAATGGCTGAAAAATCATTGTCATTGGCTAATATGAGCGTGTGGTAAGTTTCCGCACCAACGATGACGTCATCGCCAAAAGCCGCGCCTTCCAGCTTGGCCGGGATATTTGCATCCGTAATTCCATTCGCATTGAGCAGCGCTCTGATGTCGAGGAACAAGCTCTTATCCGGATGTCCCTGATTGGCTAACAAATTGGCTTCACCGCTCATTCCGCTGATGTCGGTAGCATCATTCAAATCAACTTTCCATAATTGTTTGATCGCTGCTTTTGAACCATCGCCCAATCCTTTGCCATCCCGTTCAAGAACTAAGAATTCATGATTATTAATGGCCAATATCTCGCTGCTATTGTAATTTTTAGTACCGATCTGGTTATCGTAGGCAAATTCATGCGTTGCACCAGTAACAATATCTATCGAAACGATGCGGTTGGCTCGTCCGCCGTCACCGCCATCCTGCAGCAATGGGCTTTGCATAAAACCGAATAGCGTTGTGCCATCCGGAGAAATAGCCAATCCTTCCATACCTTTGTTGGCAACCCGGCCAGTGGCGTTGCCGCTGATCTCTGAAGCACCGCTTGAACTTAGGTTAGCAACAGCTAAATTGTCCGGTAGCATGAACGATTTGATCCGCTCGCCGGTTTGACGGTCGAATTGGTAAACGTAAGGGCCATATTCATCCGAGATAAACACACTTTTGCCATCGTTTGAGACGCGAATGCCTTCCGGATCGAGTCTTCCATGATTGGGATTGAGTGAGTTGCCCGCTCCAAAATTATCCGAACGGCCGCTGAAATAATTGATCGTTGCTGTGTTTAACAAAGGCGCAGCGCCGCTTGCGTAGGTCAAAGGCGTGGTGCTTGCAAGTAAGGTGGTGCTGTTTAAAGTAGTTGTAACCGCGAGCGGTAGCGTGGTGCCTGCCGCGAATAGCTTAAGCTAATTGTATGAAAGCGGGAAATATAGGATGTCGTGTTATCCACTGCACTTCCTCCAGCATAGGCAAGCGCATTCGGCCCCCTATCCGGTAATGCCAAGAATGTATTGTTGCCAGCATATGCAAAACCAGAACCCATTCCGCCAAGTAGGTTAGCAGAAACTCCACTTTCAAGCGTATCTGTCAAACCTGACAAATCACTTCCGGCGCCTGGGAGATTACCGATACCAAGCAATACGGGCGTTGCATGTGCAATCGGTACTACGAATGAGATTGCCAAAAGCATTGGCAGAATTATTTTTGATTTTTGTTTGAAAATTATCATATTCATTTCCTACGAAGTTCGATGAAATTCAGTCATTTGATGATTAATCTTGATACTGGAAAGCCATGCAATTTTTACACGCTGGAATGACAGCAGCATGACAAGAATATGAACCGGATCCGATCTCCTCAATGGCATAAGCAGTTATCAGTAATTCCGCATAGCGGTTTCTGAAAATTGTCATTCAGGCGTAACAGTCAACTGAATAAAATTCATTTTTTATAAAAACAAATGAAATTGCTGACCAAGGAAATAAAAATGTTAACCACAAAACAAGTATCAGAAATATTAGGTTGTTGCGCTATTACAGCTAAGCGAAAGCTGGAAAATGCTGGCATCAAAGCCAAAATGCAAACATCAATAAATGGCAATAGAAGAAAACATTTTTTTGACATCACTGAGCAACAATTGCATGAATTAATTTTAAAGCAGAGAAAAAACGCAGGAAAAAGGGTCTTGCAGCAAGCCGTATCGCTGCGTGCATTGGAATCTATGTTTAACAGGCAATTACGAATGTAATCAATACCCGGCTTAACGGGAAGCAAATGGTTCCGGAATTCCGGAACGGCTTACAGCTTAATGATGATCTTTAAGCTAATAGCGGCAGGCTTGTGCTCTCTTTCCGGCCTGAAAGAGCAAGCAAGTCACGGATCAGATGAGTGATGCTAGTTTTGACAGAACAAGCAACCTGGTCCAGTTATTGGGCCAATAGCTTATCCAGTTGATTGGCAAACATTTTGCGGTCATTTTGATTCAAAGCGGACTGACCGCCGGTATCCACGCCGCTGTTGCGCAGGTTTTCCATGAAATCCCGCATGCTTAAACGTGCGCCGATATTTTCCTTAGTGTACAGTTCGCCGCGCGGGCTCAGTACCAGACCTTCCTTTCGTATCACTTCCGCCGCCAAGGGAATATCGCTGGTAATCACCAGATCGCCGCTTTCCACTCGTTTGACGATTTCATTGTCGGCCACGTCAAATCCGGGCTCGACTTGCTGCATGCGGATAAAGGGCGATGGCGGGATGTAGAGGGGGTGATTGGCGATCAGGATCAACTGCCGTTTCGTTCGTTCGGCCGCTCTGAACAGAATCTCTTTAATCACGACCGGGCAGGCATCCGCATCAATCCATATTTTCATTGCTGATCGTCCCGGTCATGTTTGTGAAACCATCAGGAACGTTTTGTTTCATCTTCCAGTACCTTCGGCACGGCGGCTTTCAGGTAATAAAACATCGACCACAGCGTTAACACGGCGGCAATATAAATAAACCAAGTGCCAACTTGCTGCGGATCGAAATGTTCGCCAATTTTTTCATGGTACAGCAGCAGCGGAATGGCGATCATTTGCGATGTGGTTTTGATTTTGCCGAGGAAAGATACCGCGACGCTTTTCGATTGACCGATTTGCGCCATCCACTCGCGCAGTGCCGATACGGTAATCTCCCGCCCGATAATCACAAAGGCGATGGGTGCATCCAGCCGCTCGAGGTAAACCAGCACGATCAAAGCCGCGCAAACCATCAGTTTATCGGCGACCGGATCGAGAAACGCGCCGAATGCCGAGGTTTGATTGAGGACGCGCGCCAGATAGCCATCCAGCCAGTCGGTGATCGCCGCACCGGCAAAAATCAATGTTGCTACCAGATTTTGTTCGGATGGCGACAACCACGAATGCGGCAGATAGAAAATACCGACAAATAGCGGAATGGCCAGGATGCGCAGCCAAGTCAGAATATTGGGGAGATTGAAAGGCATGATGATTGAAATGGATTGTTTAACGGGAAATCGTCCGGATGACTATCCAGCGCGAAATTAATGTAATTCCTTATAGATTTTTTCCGCCAATTTTCGGCTGATTCCCTCAGTTTGTTGTAATTCTTCGATACTCGCGGTCAACACTCCTTTCAATCCGCCAAACCGGCCCAGCAACTGCTGCCTGCGCTTGGCGCCGACGCCTTCGATATTTTCCAGCGTCGAACTGGTGCGGGCTTTGGCGCGCCGGCCACGGTGGCCTTGTATCGCAAAACGGTGCGCTTCGTCGCGGATTTGCTGAATCAGGTGTAATGCCGCATGCTCGCTGGGCAATTGTAACGGCTTTTCGAACAGCGGAGAAATCAATTGTTCCAACCCGGGTTTGCGTTCTTCACCCTTGGCGACACCCAGTAAGTTCGCGTCTGAGATACCGAGTTCCTGCAACGCTTCCTGCGCCGCCGTCACCTGTCCTTTGCCGCCGTCGATCAGAATCAAATCGGGCAATTGCCCTTCGCCGCTGACCACTTTCTGATAGCGCCGCGACAGTGCTTCGCGCATCGCCGCATAATCGTCGCCGGGCGTGATGCCGTCGATGTTGTAGCGGCGGTATTCGTTATTGCGCATGGCAAAATTGTCGTATACCACGCACGAGGCCACGGTTGCTTCGCCGAGCGTATGACTGATGTCGAAACATTCGATGCGCTGGATTCCCGGCATCTGCAATTCCTGCTGCAACGCCTGCAAACGCTTTTCCTGGCTGGCATGGCGGCTCATCATTTGTTTCAACGCCAGCTGCGCATTCTCGATGGCCATGTTGAGCCACACGCGCTTCTCGCCGATCGGATTGAGTTGGATGGTGATTTTATGGCCGCATTGTTCGGTCAGTAATTGCTGCAACGCCTCGCGCTCGATTTTCTCGCCCAGAATAATCAACGGCGGTGCGCTGCGGTTCAAATAGTGCTGCGCTAGGAATGCTTCGACCACATTGGCTGCGCTGTAATCGTCGGCGTTTTGCGGGAAAAAACTCTTGTCGCCCAAATGCCGTCCGCCGCGAATCATCGCCAAGTTGACGCACGCTTTACCGGAGCCATCCGGCGATAGCACGCAAGCAACGACATCCGCATCGAGCGCTTTGCCGCTATCGACAAACTGTTTCTCGCGAATGCGCCGCAACGCCTGAATCTGATCGCGCAATAGCGCGGCCTGTTCAAATTCCAATCGTTCGGAAGCTTGCAACATCTTGGTGTTGATCACTTCCATCACTTCGGTTTGCTTGCCTTGCAAAAACAATTCCGCATTGTTGACGTCCGCTTGGTATTCCTGCGGGCTGATCCGATGGATGCATGGGCCGCTGCAACGCTTGATCTGATACAACAGACAGGGCCGGGTGCGATTGCTGAACACACTGTCTTCGCAAGTGCGCAAGCGGAATATTTTTTGCAGCAACTGGATGCTTTCGCGCACAATACCGGCGTTCGGATACGGCCCGAAGTACTGGTGCGTCTTATCCAGCGCACCGCGGTAAAACCCCAGGCGGGGAAATTCGTGCCCGCTCAGGATCACGTACGGATACGATTTATCGTCGCGGAACAGAATGTTGTAGCGCGGTTTCAGGCTTTTGATCAGATTGTTTTCCAGCAGTAACGCTTCGGCTTCCGAACGCGTCACCGTGGTTTCAATCCCGCTCACTTGCGACACCATCAATTGTGTCCGGGGCGCCAGATTGCTTTTCTGAAAATACGAAGAAACCCGCTTTCTCAGGCTCACCGCCTTGCCGACGTAGATCACTTCGCCTTTGGCGTTGAGCATGCGGTAAACGCCCGGTTGCAGCGGCAAGTCCCGGCAAAACGCCTTGGCGTTAAAGACGATGTCGGTCAAACCGCTTAATCCTCGCTGCCGAGCAGTTTTCCGGCAACCGCCCAGTTTTCATCGGGCAGTTCGTCAAAGCAAATGTAGGTGTACGATTTCGGTTTCTTGGCGATGCGCTCCAGCGTATCGGTGAGTTCCTCGGCGATCTGCCGTTTTTGCTCGCGCGTTAAGGTTCCCGCCACGCGGATATTAACGTAAGGCATGTAAAATCCCTCCTTTAAATGGGTTGTTAGGGCTGAATATCAGCAACGATGTCTGCAAACACCTGCTCGAACATTTCCGCCGTCAAGCGTTTGGTCTGCGTATTGTAGCGGCTGCAATGATAACTGTCATAAAGCCGTACGCCATTGCCCGGCGGTAGCTGATGCACCCGGCCGTGACCGAACGGATAATCCTTCGCTTTCAGCCGCAAGCTCAACAACACCGCCTGATGCGCCACCGTACCCAGCGCCAGCACGGCAACACCGCCTTGTTGCACAAACTGATCGAGCTCAACCGACAGATATTGATTGCATTGCTTGATTTCTTGCGGAGCCGGTTTGTTTTCCGGCGGCAGGCATTTCACCGCGTTGGTAATGCGGCAGCCGGTCAGTTGCAATCCATCGTCGGCCGATACCGATTCATGATGGGTGGCAAAGCCGTATTTATGCAAGGTTTGGTACAGCAGAATTCCGGCATAATCACCGGTAAACGGCCGCCCGGTGCGGTTCGCGCCGTGCATGCCGGGCGCCAGACCGACGATCAGCAGTTTGGGGTTCGCATCGCCGAACGCGTTGACGGGGCGCGCATGATAATCCGGGTATTGCGTTCTGACCGCTTGCAAAAAACCGGCCAGACGTGGGCATTGCGTGCAATCCAGGATATTCAAACTGTCACAGGCAGGTGTTAAAGAATCATTGGTCATGAAGAAAACCGGAAAAATGGGTTAGCCGCAGCGGCTCAATCAAGTCGCAAATAGGCTGCATTATCGCCCGCATACGTTATAAATCAAACCATAGAATGAAAGATCACAGCTGTTTCACAATCCGCCGGATGGTACTGTCTTCTTGGCTGACGCTCGCTTCGAAACCAAGCCGGTGCACCAGCTCCAGCATCGATCGGTTGGTTGCCAGCACTTCCCCTTCCATGACCTTGATACCCTTGGCGCGGGCGGCATCGAACAGGCAATTCATCAGTTTGTTGCCGATGCCCTTGTTCTGCCACTCGTCCGCGACAACCAGGGCAAACTCGCAGGATTGACCGTCGGCGCTCGCCACATAGCGGCATACGCCCAATTCCTTTTCCCGGTTATCGTGTTTCAGTACGGCGATGAGCGCCATTTCACGGTCATAATCGATTTGCGTGAAACGCACCAGCATGCTTTGTGAAAGCTCTTGCAGCGTATCCATGAAGCGGAAATATTTTGCTTCGGTGGACAATCCGCGCACAAATTCCTGCTCTATTTCCGCATCTTCTGGGCGTATCGGCCGGATCGTCAGGCCGGTGCCATCCGGCAATTGCCAGTGCATGATCAAGTGAGCGGGATACGGATGAATCGCCATATGCGCATAGCGATCGGCGGAGGGTTGCAGATAATCCACCACAATGCGCGCATCGACGGCGCACGCGCCGTTTTCATCGACGATCAGTGGGTTGATATCCATTTCCTTGATCCACGGTAATGCGCACAGCATTTCCGATACGCGCAACAAAATATTTTCCAGCGCTGCCATGTCGATCGCCGGCATATGACGGAAAGCGCCCAGCAGTTTGGCGATCCGTGTGCGCTGAATCATATCTTTCACCAAGAAATCATTCAGCGGCGGCAAAGCCACGGTGCGATCACCCAGCACTTCGACCAGCACACCGCCCGCGCCGAACGTAATGACCGGGCCAAACACCGCGTCCGTCGTCACACCGGCCATCAACTCCCGGCCATTGGGCTTGACAACCATCGGTTCGACGACGATGCCGTCGATTCTTGCGCCGGGATTTTTCTTTTGCACCGACTGAATGATGTCGTGATACGCCGCGCGGACCGCTTGCGCATTACCGAGATTGAGGCGGATTCCACCCACATCGGATTTATGCGTGATATCCGGCGAATTGATTTTCATCACCACCGGAAAGCCGAATTCTTCCGCAATCAACAGCGCTTCATTCGGCGAACGCACCACCACGGCTTTGGCGATCGGAATGCGAAACGCCGCCAGAATTGCTTTCGACTCGATCTCGCTCAGTACCTTGCGATGTTCCGCCAATGCACCCTCAATCAGCAAGCGCGCACCTTCTTCGTCCGGCACATCATGATCGGAAATCGGGCCAGGAGTCTGCAGCAGCAGCTTTTGATTCTGATAATAAGCGGAGATAAAGGAAAACACTTCGACGGCGGGTTCCGGCGTGCGGAAATTGGGGATTCCTGCCCGGTTGAACGCTTGTCTGCTGGCGTCGACCTGCACTTCTCCCATCCAGCAGGCAATGAGCGGTTTGTCGAACTGCGCGGCCATCGCAATGATCGTATTGGCGACTTCCAGCGGCTGGGTCATCGCTTGCGGGGTTAGAATCACCAGCACGCCATCCACGCCGTCATCCTGCAAACAGTGCGCAACCGCATGGCGATAACGTTCCGCAGTCGCATCGCCGATGATATCGAGCGGATTCGCGCGTGACCAAGTATCCGGCAAAACTGCATTCAGTTGCCCCAACGTGCCATCGGACAACGTAGCCATCGCCACGCCCAAATCCGCCGCACGGTCCGCCGCCATGACCCCAGGGCCGCCTCCGTTGGTGACAATCGCCAGCCGGTTGCCGCCGGGACAGAAATGGGTTGAGAGCGCCTTGGCTGCAGAAAATAATTGCACGATGGTGTCGACCCGGACCACCCCGGCGCGCTGCAAGGCTGCATCGAATACATCGTCCGAGCCGACCAACGCGCCGGTGTGGGAAAGGGCCGCTTTGGAACCCGCCGCGTGACGGCCCGCTTTGACGATGAAGATCGGTTTGATCCTCGCCACCGCGCGCAACGCACTCATAAAGCTGCGGGCATGCTGCACGCCTTCGATATACAGCAAAATACTGTCGGTGTGCGGATCGGATGCAAGGTAATCGAGTATCTCGCCAAAATCCATACCGGCAGCGGAGCCCATCGAAATGATGCTGGAAAAACCGACGTCGTTGGGCCGCGCCCAGTCCATGATGGCCGTACAGAATGCGCCGGATTGCGAAATCAGCGCCAACCCGCCCGCTTTCGCGCCGCCGTTGCTGAACGTGGCATTCAATCCCGACGCCGGGCACAAAATACCCAGGCAATTCGGTCCGATCAGCCGCATGCCGTAACGCCGGGCGTTCTCAACCACGGCCTGCTCCAGCGCGATGCCCTGCGCTCCGGTTTCCCTGAAACCCGCCGACAATACCAGAGCAAACCGCACACCGCGCTTGCCGCATGACTCGATGATATCCGGCACCGTTGCCGCCCGGGTGATAATGACCGCCAGATCGACCGGTTCAGCAATCGACTCCATGCTGGCATAAGCAGGGAGAC
>MSXT01000053.1 GCA_002083595.1 Proteobacteria bacterium ST_bin16
AAGATGAGGATGAAGAGTAATTATTTTCACACTTCGTTGAAGTAAATATAAACTATGTGGGATATATCAAGGCGTTTGCAGATAATATATTGGTAAGTATAAGCAAATGCTGTAATATTTATGGAAATTCAGTAGCCCGCCTATGGCGGGCTTTTTATTACAGTAAGGTTTTTTAAAAAGATGTTGAATCATTTTCCAAAACCAAATATTGATTATCCGCATCGAAATAGGGATTATTTTATTGCGGGTTTTACTTTCTTCTGTGTTGGAGTCAGTCTGGTGATTGACGGAAGCGCAAGTAAAGAAATGCAGAATTTACTGGGTGTGATCGCCTGGATTTTTCTGTTTGGGTTGCTGATCGGTGAAAATAAAGAAGTAAGAATGCAGGTTGTCGTTGCTGTGGCGTTTGCAACTGCCGGAGAACACTTTGCATCGATTTACATGGAAGGATATACCTACCGGTTTGGAAATGTGCCGCTTTATGTCCCGCCTGGTCATGGCATGGTTTATCTGACAGCGGTTGCTCTTTCGCGCTCGAGATTTTTTCTGCTTAATGCCAGGAAGCTAGCGGTATTTGTAATCGCAACCGGTGGTCTATGGTCGTTGTGGGGAATCAGCGGGATTCCTGAACAAGGAGATCAGGTGGGTGCGTTTTTGTTTTGTATTTTTGTTATCTGTCTTTTCAAAGGGCGATCGCCGATGGTATATCTGGGGGCATTTTTCATTTGCACTTGGCTCGAAGTTGTGGGGACAGCAGCCGGCACATGGAAGTGGGCGTCCATAGAGCCGGTTTTTAATTGGACACAAGGAAATCCGCCGAGCGGTGTCGCTGCCTGGTATTGTCTTGTCGATGCGGTAGCTATTGGTTTTGCACCAAAAATTCTAAACGGATTGCAAAAAATGAATAGCTGGTATAAAACGTCATTTATTAAGTAACCTGTTATTACAAAAAACTTGAATGATTTGAATGGCAGCAATTAAGACTGGATATACAATAAATCATCTGATTACTTGAAAGGAATTCCTGTGACTGTTGTGCGTTTGCCAGATGGATCTGAGCGTATTTTTGATCAACCCGTAACTATATTAGACGTGGCTACGTCCATTGGGCCAGGTCTCGCACGAGCGGCTATTGCTGGAAAAATTAATGGAAAGCTGGTCGATGTTTATAGTCAGGTTAAGGATGATAGTGAGCTCGCTATAATTACGGAGAAAGATGCTGAGGGATTGGAGATTATCCGGCACTCGTGTGCGCATTTACTTGCCCATGCGGTAAAAGAATTATTTCCTGACGCGCAGGTTACTATTGGCCCTGTGATTTCAGATGGATTTTATTATGATTTTTCTTATAAACGACCATTTACACCGGAAGATCTACAGGCAATCGAGAAACGCATGCTGGAAATCAGCAAGCGCGATTTAAAGATAGAACGAAAAGTTTTAGAACGTACGGATGCGATCAGTTTTTTCAAGGATCAGGGTGAGCACTACAAAGCGCAAATCATTGAATCGATACCGGGCAACGAAGATTTATCACTCTATTCTCAGGGTAATTTTACCGATTTGTGCCGAGGACCACATGTGCCGGCTACATCGAAAATAAAAGTTTTCAAGCTGATGAAAGTCGCGGGTGCGTATTGGCGTGGTGATTCCAATAATGAAATGCTGCAACGCATTTATGGAACCGCGTGGACCAATAAGGATGACCAGAAAGACTATTTGCATCGCTTGGAAGAAGCGGAAAAGAGGGATCATCGCAAAATTGGCAAACAGCTGGATTTGTTTCATACGCAAGATGAAGCGCCAGGCATGGTGTTCTGGCATCCTAAAGGCTGGCTGTTGTGGCAGCAGATTGAACAATATATGCGAAATATACTGAAGCAAAATGGCTATCAGGAAATTCGCACGCCACAAATTTTGGATAAGGATTTATGGGTTCGTTCAGGACATTGGGAAAACTTTCGCGAGAATATGTTTACCACGCATGCGGATGAACGTGATTTTGCTATCAAACCGATGAATTGCCCCGGTCATGTGCAAATATTCAATCAAGGCTTGCGGAGCTATCGAGAGCTTCCGATACGATTGGCTGAATTCGGTTCTTGTCATCGCAATGAAGCTTCAGGAGCGCTGCACGGTATCATGAGAGTACGTTCGTTTACTCAAGACGATGCTCATATTTTTTGTACGGAAGATCAGATACAAGAAGAAGTGGTGAGATTTATCGATCTGCTGAAGGGTGTTTATGCAGATTTTGGTTTTAAAGGATTGATGGTTAAACTTTCAACCCGGCCGCAAAAACGTGTCGGATCGGAAGCGCAGTGGGATAAATCAGAAGCAGCACTGGAAGCGGCATTAGCTGAAGCTCAACTCGAGTGGGAACTACAGCCTGGCGAAGGTGCGTTTTATGGTCCAAAAATTGAGTTTTCGTTAAAAGATTGTATTGGACGGGTTTGGCAATGCGGTACACTGCAACTGGATTTTTCCATGCCGGATCGTCTGGGCGCAGAATACGTCGCAGAAGATAATTCAAGGCAGATACCTGTAATGTTGCATAGAGCCATACTCGGATCTATGGAAAGATTTATCGGCATATTATTGGAGAATTACGCGGGTGCATTACCTTTGTGGCTTTCACCCGAGCAAGTTGTCGTGCTCAATATTTCTCGTACACAAACCGATTATGCCCAGGAAGTAGCTGCACAATTGGAGCGGCATGGCATTAGAGTTACCTTGGACTTGAGAAATGAGAAGATAACCTATAAAATCCGCGAGCATAGCTTGCAGAAGCTTCCCTATCAAATTATAGTCGGGGACGAAGAGGTGCGCACAAATACAGTGGCAGTGCGCAATCGCGCAGGTGATAATTTGGGTCAGATGACGCTAGAAACACTGCTTGTGCGTCTAAATCAAGAACTGTCTGCAAAAGTATAAATTTCTTTATAAATTACTCTTGGAGAATTTACCATAGCTCAGGAAAAATCAGTGCGCATCAACCAAGAAATCGATGTGCAAGAAGTTCGTTTGATTGGTGTGAATGCGGAGCAAATCGGTATTGTGACACTTGCTGAAGCAAATGCCTTGGCGGAAGAAGCGGGAGTTGATCTGGTTGAAATAGCGCCGACTGCGCAGCCGCCAGTGTGCCGCTTGATGGATTATGGTAAGTTTCGTTATCAAGAAAGTAAAAAGAAGCACGATGCGAAAATCAAGCAAAAGCAAGTACAAATTAAAGAAATTAAGTTCAGACCGAATACGGATGAAGGGGATTACAATATAAAACTTAGAAACTTAATTAGCTTCTTGAATGAAGGAGATAAAGTTAAAGTGACATTGCGATTCCGCGGACGTGAAATGGCGCATCAGGAATTCGGTATGCGTCTGCTGGAACGTGTAAAAGGTGATCTGGAAGCATTTGCAATAGTGGAGCAATTTCCTAAGATGGAAGGGCGGCAAATGGTAATGGTTTTGTCTCCTAAAAGGAAAGATACCAAAACCGATAAAGCAAAAGTATCAACGGATGATTCATCCGCAGTATCGTAGAGCAGTTGAGTGTAAAAATAAGTGATCTCCAGGTTGGTAAAGTTTCTCAAGCATGAGAACACCTGGTTTCATATCAAAGAGGAGTATTTATGCCTAAAATGAAAACTAAAAGTGGAGCGGCAAAACGCTTCAAGTTTAGAGCGAGCGGGAGTGTCAAACGCTCGCAAGCTTTTAAACGCCACATCTTGACTAAGAAAACAACCAAAAATAAGCGTCAACTGCGAGGTACCGCTGCTGTGCATGCCACGAATGAAGCCTCGGTTCGCGCTATGATGCCGTACGCATAAAGGGAGAAGATCATGCCAAGAGTTAAACGTGGTGTAACCGCTCATGCGCGGCATAAGAAAATATTAAATTTAGCCAAAGGTTATCGTGGACGTCGCAAGAATGTTTATCGTATAGCCAAACAAGCGGTCATGAAGGCAGGCCAGTATGCGTACCGGGACCGCCGTCAACGTAAAAGACAGTTCCGTGCGTTATGGATTGCGCGTATCAATGCAGCTGCTCGTGAGTGCGGTCTGTCATACAGCGTATTTATGAATGGTCTGAAGAAAGCAAGTATTGCAGTTGATCGAAAAGTCCTGGCTGATTTAGCTGTATTCGATAAGAGCGCTTTTGAGAAAATTGCGGCACAAGCAAAAGCGAGCCTTACTACATAATTGGATGTAAACCGATAGATATTGGGAGGTCGGGTAAAACCTGAGCCTCCCTTTTTCTTGTGAATCTTGTGAAGTGGAACGATAGGGTAGTTGTTATTTAATCTTAATGCTCTTGTTGACATGAAAAACTTGGAAGAAATTATCACTGAAGCAATAAGCCAGATGGATAACATCGAAGACCCTGCCGAGCTGGAAAATGTTAAAGCACGATATCTCGGTAAAAGCGGTGTGCTGACTGAGTTGCTCAAAGGGTTGGGTAAGTTGCCTGCTGAAGAACGTCCCGCAATGGGAAGTCAAATCAATGAAGCAAAGAACCGGCTGGAAGCGACACTTAAATTCCGCCGTCATGCAATTCAAGAAAAAGAGCTCGAAGCTAAATTAACCGAGGAAGCTCTGGATATTACCTTGCCGGGTAGAGGATGCGGAGTCAGCGGCTTGCATCCGGTGACAAAAACGCTGCAGAGGATTGAGACATTATTCCATTCGATTGGATTTGATGTGGTTTCGGGGCCGGAAATAGAAACCGATTTCTATAACTTCACGGCACTTAATATCCCTGAAAATCATCCTGCACGGGCAATGCACGACACCTTCTACATTGATAATGGTAATTTGCTGCGCACGCATACGTCGCCAGTACAAATTCATTATATGCAGAATAACAAACCGCCGATTAAAGTGATCGCGCCCGGTCGTGTTTACCGGTGTGATTCCGATGTGACGCATACGCCCATGTTTCACCAGGTGGAAGGTTTATGGATTGATGAAAATGCTAATTTTTCTGCCTTGAAAGGTGTTCTGGCAAATTTCATGGCGCAATTCTTTGAACGAGATGATTTACCCGTGCGCTTCCGTCCGTCTTTTTTCCCGTTTACCGAGCCTTCGGCGGAAATGGATATCGGTTGCGTTATGTGCAACGGGAAGGGATGCCGTGTCTGTAGTCATACCGGCTGGTTGGAAGTGCTGGGATGCGGGATGGTTCATCCCAATGTATTAAAGCATGTGGCCATTGATAGCGAGCAATATATCGGATTTGCTTTTGGTATGGGAGTCGAGCGATTGACAATGCTCAGGTACGGTGTAAATGATTTGCGGCTGTTTTTTGAAAACGATTTGCGCTTTCTTAAACAATTCAGCTGAATCTGATTGATTTACTCATCATCGTTAATAACAACTGAATCTTATGAAATTTTCCGAGAACTGGCTGCGCAGTTTTGTTAATCCACCGCTTTCTAGCAGCGAGCTTGCCCATGCATTGACGATGGCTGGCATCGAAGTAGAAAGCATTGAACCGGTAGCGGCCGCCTTTGATAAGGTTATTGTGGCCGAGGTGCTGGCTGTTGAAAAACACCCGGAAGCTGACCGGCTCAAAGTGTGTAAAGTCAGAACTGGAAAAGCCGAGGGCGATGTATTGCAAATTGTGTGTGGTGCACCCAATGTAAGCACGGGCGTAAAAGTCTCGTGTGCACTGATTGGCGCAAATTTGCCCGGTTTTGCCATCAAAAAATCAAAGCTGCGCGGTATCGAATCGGCCGGCATGTTATGTTCGGCTAAAGAATTAGGCATCAGCGATGCTGCAGATGGTTTGTTGTTGCTTCCTGGTGATGCGCCGGTGGGCATGGACTTCCGTGGTTATTATGAGCTTGATGACCATGTTTTTACGTTAAAGCTGACACCAAACAGGGCGGATTGTCTTGGCGTACAGGGCGTGGCACGTGAGGTTGCGGCAATAACATCGGCTGGACTCTCTTCGCCGGAGAGAAAACCTGTTGCGGAAGAAATAAACGATACACTGGCTGTACAGGTCATGGCTTCCGGCGCGTGTCCGCTATACTGCGGCCGGATGATGCGGAATATCAATCTCAATGTGCCGACGCCATTATGGCTGACTCAGCGTCTGGAGCGCAGCGGGCTGCGGTCGATAAATCCCATCGTCGATATTACCAACTATGTATTGCTGGAAACCGGACAGCCCATGCATGCTTTTGATCTCGCCAAAATTAAGGGAGGTATCCAAGTCCGGTATGCGGGCCGGGATGAGAAAATGCAGTTACTGAATGGTAATCAGATTGACCTTGATTCCGGGATGTTGTTAATTGCGGATGAACAAAAGCCGCTGGCACTGGCTGGCATCATGGGCGGGTTGGATAGCGGAGTAATCCAGGGTACGACGGATATTTTTCTGGAAAGTGCTTTTTTTAGCCCGGATACGATCAGCGGTAAATCTTTTCAATTGGGATTCAGCTCGGATTCGGCTTATCGGTTTGAGCGCGGAGTGGATTATGCAGCCACGAGAGATGTGCTGGAATATGCGACTCACCTGATACAAACGATTTGTGGCGGTAAGGTGGGGCCGGTGACTGAGGTCAAACATGAACTGCCACAACGATCGTCTGTCCCTGTGCGTGTTGAGCGAATCAAACGAGTATTGGGTATCGATATTGGCAAGCAGCAAATCAATGATTATTTCAAGCGCTTACAATTTGAATTTTTAGCGAATGAAGATGTTTTTAATGTGACACCGCCAAGTTATCGTTTCGATCTGGCAATTGAAGAAGATTTTATAGAGGAGCTGGCGCGGATTTATGGTTATGACCGGATTCCGGTGCATTTCCCGCATGGTGGGATGGCGATGCTTCCGGCATCCGAAACAAAATATTCCACAATAGATATAAAACGGTCGTTGACAGCACACGATTATCAGGAAGTGATTAATTATGCTTTCGTCGATGCCGACTGGGAACTTGACTTGGTCAATAACAGTAAACCAATCGCATTGCAAAACCCGATTGCGAGTCAAATGAGTGTCATGCGGAGTAGTTTGATAGGCGGCTTGATTTCCAATTTGCAGTTTAATTTGAACCGCAAGCAAGCCAGAGTGCGTTTATTCGAGATCGGCTGCTGTTTTGTCAGGGATGATGAAAGCGACTGCAAACAAGTGGAAAAGCTTGCCGGATTGAGCTATGGCGATATGGCGCCGGAACAGTGGGGAATAACGGCGAGAAGTGTCGATTTTTATGATGTCAAAGCAGATGTAGAGGCTTTGTGTCAAGGCAAGGCTCTCTATTTTAGAAAGTTTTCTCATCCGGCATTGCATCCGGGGAAGTCTGCGCAAATCTTGGTTGATGATCAGCCGATTGGATGGCTGGGTGAATTGCATCCGCGCTGGCAGAAGAAATATGGATTACAGAGAAACACCATATTATTTGAGGTGGAATCAGGTATTTTGATGTCTAAATCGCTACCAGCGGTTAAAGAAATTTCTAAATTTCCACCTGTACGGCGCGATATTGCAATTATCGTCGATAATAACGTTAGTGTGCATTCCCTGCTCGATGCCATAAATGCGGGAAAATCGGCGATAGTGTCAGACGTTTCGTTATTCGATATTTATCGCGGCAAGGGGATGGACGACAGCAAAAAAAGTCTTGCATTCCGGGTGTTGTTACAAGATACTGAGAAAACACTGACCGATGAAGAGGCCGATTCTGCGGTGGCAAGCATAGTGGAAATATTGAAGAATAAATTTTCCGCTGCATTGCGCAATTGATACGTTTCGATTACCTGTGCGTCGATATTTTATTCGGTATTGATTGTTATGGATCGATTCCGCAAAAACTGAATGTATGAGATAAGTTATTAATCTCTTTTTATCTAAAGTAAAAGTGTTACTGCTTAATGAGTCTAATATAGATGAATTATAGCTATAAAATTAATAACTAACTGGAGTGAAGTATGGCATTAACAAAAGCTGAATTAGCAGATTTATTGTTTGAAAATGTAGGGCTTAATAAACGTGAGGCCAAGGATATGGTCGAGTCTTTTTATGAAGAAGTACGTACCGCTTTGCAAAATGGTGAGGGAGTAAAACTTTCTGGATTCGGTAATTTTCAATTACGAGCAAAACCTCAGCGTCCGGGAAGGAATCCAAAAACAGGGGAAGAAATTCCGATTACTGCCCGTCGTGTCGTCACATTTCATGCAAGCCAGAAGTTAAAATCTTTGGTTGAGAAAAATTATCATGGAAAACAAAAAAGTAAGTAATACACTACTGCCGATTCCTGCCAAACGATATTTTACTATCGGGGAGGTGGGTGTTCTTTGCGGGGTCAAACCGCATGTATTGCGCTATTGGGAACAAGAATTTGCGCAATTAAAGCCCGTAAAGCGCCGTGGTAATCGCCGCTATTATCAGCATCAAGAAGTATTGCTCATACGACGCATTAAAGAGTTACTGTATGATCAAGGATTTACAATCAGCGGCGCGCGTAACCGTTTGGAACATACTGAAAGCGAATTGATTCCACTGGAAGATATTACTGCAGGTCCGCAGCCTTCAATGACGGATTTAAGTTATATCCGGCGTGAAATTCAGAGTATTGTGTCGCAATTGCGCTCATGAGTGATAGTAAGTGATGCTTTCTAAGTAAGAGTTTCTAAAGTTCACGTGTATTGTTTGCTATAATTGCCCGCTCGGGGCGTAGCGCAGCCTGGTAGCGTACTTGCATGGGGTGCAAGTGGTCGGAGGTTCAAATCCTCTCGCCCCGACCACTTGATTGGACTTCGACTTAAAAATATGACAGATGCTGAGTTTACTGTGCACGAATGTTCGTTTGATTATCCGGTGATTTTCATAACTTCATAAAAATGCGCATATTGCTCAGTAACGATGATGGATATTTTGCTCCCGGTCTTGCTTGCCTTGCTGAATCACTCGCACAAATTGCAGAAATCATAGTCGTTGCACCCGAAAGAGATCGAAGCGGTTCCAGTAATTCTTTGACGCTGGATCGTCCATTAAGCCTGCGTAAATCCCATAGCGGTTTCTATTATGTCAATGGCACACCGACAGACTGTGTGCATTTGGCAGTCACCGGCATGCTCGACATTATGCCGGACATGATTGTTTCCGGAATCAACAAGGGCGCTAACATGGGTGACGATACGATTTATTCGGGTACGGTTGCTGCGGCCACAGAAGGTTTTTTACTGGGGATTCCTTCATTGGCTGTATCCCTGGTCGATGCGTCCAGAGGGAACTATTCCGCCGCCGCACGTGTAGCGGTTGATATGGTGGAACGTTTCAAAAGAAATGAGATTCAGAGTCCTGTCTTGTTGAATATTAATGTGCCGGATATCGAATATCAGCAACTGCAAGGAATCGAGGTAACTCGCTTGGGGCGGCGGCACAAAGCGGAACCCGTCATCAAATCGCAAAATCCCCGTGGTGAAACGGTATATTGGGTGGGCGCGGCAGGTCCGGCGCAAGATGCTGGGAAAGGAACGGATTTTTATGCTGTGCAGCATCATCGGGTTTCGGTAACGCCGTTACAGATAGATCTCACCCGTTATGATCAGTTGGATCTGATAACAAGCTGGCTTAATAATTAGGCGCTTGTTATGTCGAGAGAGTTGAAATTTTATAGGTACTGATTGGTGAATGTTCGTCATTCTGGAATAGGTATGACCTCGCAGCGTACACGCATGCGCATGATTGAACGTTTGCGTGCACAAGGAATCGCGGATGAGGTGGTTTTATCCGTGATGAGTACTATTCCTCGTCATATTTTTGTTGAAGAAGCCTTGGCAAGCCGGGCTTATGAAGATGTTGCCTTGCCTATAAATTATGGACAAACGATATCCAGTCCTTGGATCGTGGCGCGCATGAGCGAGCTTTTACGTGCCAATTCAAGTTTAGGCAAAGTACTGGAAATTGGCACTGGTTGTGGTTATCAGACTGCCGTGCTGTCACATATTGCGCAAAAGGTTTTTTCAATAGAACGGATTGGGCCGCTGCTGACACGCACTCGTATCCGGCTGCAAGAATTGCAGATCCGGAATATCTATTTAAAACATGCGGATGGTTTGCTTGGGCTTGCCGAAGCGGGGCCTTTTGATGGTATTATCATGACGGCAGTGACGACGCACGTGCCGCTTTCCTTATTGGAACAACTAGAAGTCGGCGGCAAGATGGTTTTTCCGAAGGGAACCCAAAAGCAGCATTTATGCATTATTGAACGGAATCCGCAAGGTTTTGCCGAAACGGTATTGGAAGAAGTGAATTTTGTACCTTTACTGGCAGGAGTCATAAAACAATAGCGGCGCGAGGTATAAAATGGCAAATCATGCAACGATCAAACTGATCAACACTATTGATATCTGCAAGTATATGGTTACGATATTTTCTTTACCGAAGCGGTCAAAGTTACCCATTAGCGATTTTTATTTGTTGTGCGGCGCCAGTCTTCTGTTGATTGGATGTAGTACGACACAGCCTCCCGTCCAGGTAATCGATCGCGCAAAAAGCGATGCGGTACAACCTGTAAAGCCAGTCGAATCGAACAATGCGGATAATCAAGTCTATACGGTGCAGAAAGGGGATACGCTATACGGAATAGCGCTTAATCATGGCGTGGATTTCAAGAAATTAACGGAATGGAATAATATTACCGATCCAAATTCGATCAAACCGGGGCAAAAAATTTATTTATCGATGCCGGCAAAAAGCTCGCAACCGGCATTATTCGCCCTACCGCAGCAGCCGGAAACGGTAACGCTTGAACCGGCGCAGAATCCGATTGACCGGGTTATCCCGGTTCCTCCTCCCGAAAGCAATCCTGCAGTGAGTAGCGGCAAGGTAAAAACCAGTCCCAAAGCGCTAAAACTTCCTTTCTCAGAGCAGAATGTGGCGCGATTACAATATCCGGCTAATAACCCTTCGCCCGCGATACCACCTGTATCCGCGGCAGCAGAAAGAAATACCAAAATTGAGGTCGCTCCTCAACCTGAATCATCCATATCCGATAAAGCGGCCAGTTCGGTTGCCGATTGGATCTGGCCGACAACAGGAAAATTATTGTCATCTTTTTCCAAGAATTCCAAAGGGGTGAAAATATCCGGCCAAGCAGGGCAACCGGTTCTTGCTTCCGCGGCGGGCGAAGTGGTATATAGCGGACATGGCTTACGTGGCTATGGAAATCTGATCATCATCAAGCATGACAATACATTTCTGAGCGCTTATGCGCACAACAGTAAGTTGCTGGTCAAAGAAGGTGAAGCCGTGGTGAAAGGGCAGAAAATCGCGGAAATGGGTAATACCGATACGGATACGATCCAACTGCATTTTGAAATCCGTAAACATGGGAAACCGGTTGATCCGTTACAATATTTACCAAATCAATCGTAATAGCCGGTAGTAAACCAGCTCAAAAATGGCAAAAAAGCGCATAATTATAAATGGTTATGCGCTTTTTTATTTCCGGTTCTTTATTCGGTAACAGAATGCCGCAAGTGTTTCAACGCTTCGGCGGTATGTTTGGTCGCTTCCTCCGCATGATCTTGTTTCGCATGTGCAATCGCTTCTTCCAGATGCTTGATCGACTCGGTTATGTGTTGATGTGCCTCAGCAGACTCTTTTTCGGCGGCTTTGGCATGAGTGAGGCTTTCTTGCGCATGATCCAGCAACGCTTTGCTATGTCCCGCTTTGCCGTGAATTTGCGCATCCTCCGCGTGTTTTATCGCTTCCGTTGTATGTTGGCGCGCGTCTGCTGCAATGACTTGCGAACTGAAGTAAAGCAAGGCGCCGATTACAGTGATCGCTATAGCTTGCTTGAGTTTCATACTAATACCCTCCGTGCTGGTTAAGAAATGGTTACCAATGCTCAATAGTGATCTTTTTTGTGCAAGCGGAATACTATGGACTGATCAGGCTATTGAGTGTTTTATAATCGACCCATCCCCGCTCAGGAGTTACACCGCCCATGTGCGTGAATGGCTGGGATGGTTCGCCCAGATCGGACAGAATGGTCACCGCACCGCTAAAATTTTGTGAACGGGTATAACCGCTGACGGTAATGAGGGTGGAAAGATTCGCTGCTTGTGCTGATTTCAAACCGTTTTCCGAATCTTCTATGGCGATGCATTGCGGTGCGGTTAGTTTGAGTTGATCGAGCACCCAGTGGTAAATATCCGGCGCCGGTTTTTTCAACGGCACAATGTCGCCCGCGCCGATCGCATCAAACCAGTCGATCGATTCTTCACCTAGCGTCGATTTAAGCAGCGCAGTGACATTTTCCATCGTCGTCGTGGTTGCGATCGCAAGCTTTACTTTTTCCTGGCGCAACTCGTGAATCAACCGGGCGACACCCGGGCGTAACGGGATGTTGCCGGTTTCCATCAACGACTCAAAATGCTTGGTTTTGGTTTTGTGCAAACTGGCGATCCATTCGGTCAGATTACTTTTGTCCAGCTCGGCGGGTGCGTATCTTTCCATGAAATAACGAATCCGCTCCTTGCCACCGGTAATTTGCAATAACTCACCATAAAGATCGATATCCCAGCTCCAGTCGAGATGGAATTGTTTGAAGGCAGCATTGAAAGCCAGACGATGGCCGTCCTGTTCCGTGTCGGCAAGCGTGCCGTCAACATCAAATAGTACACCTTGTAATTTATTATTTGTATTCATTGTATTAGTCTTGGTAAGTATTGAATCAGTGGTAACTGGCGCGTTGCAAACGATCCGTGACGGCTAACCATTCCGGATGATCCGGCGGCGCCTCAACGAGCAGATAATCAAATGCTGCCCGGTCAAACTGCCGTAATCTGGCATACAGTTGCTGACCATACGCGACAGGATCGGACGGCATGGCGAATTGTTCGATGGATTGACTTAAGGCGGGCCGTGACTGAGCGCTGTGCGACCAGGTTATGACCAGTATGCGCAAATCTTGTTCCGTTAGAGCCAGTGCGCGCTGCCATAGTTGCTCCGCAGGGTAAATTCTCAATGGCGTTATCGGGGCATAGTGCGCGGGTAAAGATCCGGAAGTACGGATGGTTTGCTGGTCATTGTGCGCCAGCAAAACCGGACTTTCCAGCACGGTTTCAAGCGCGGATAATGCAATTCCTCCCGGCCTGAGTATTTGCGGTAAGTCATCGTGAAAACTAATGATGGTACTTTCCAAACCGACTGCACACGCACCGCCATCCAAGATCATATCGACTGCCGGACCTAATTCTTGCTGCACGTGCGCAGCTGTGGTCGGACTGATGCGCCCGAACCGGTTGGCCGATGGCGCCGCCAATGCTTTTTCCGGCCCCAGTGCTTGCAGCAAAGCCAACGCGATGGGATGCGACGGCATACGCAAACCTACAGTATCTTGTCCTCCCGTTACGCAATCGGGTATGCGCCGGTTGCGCTGCAGGATGACTGTCAAAGGCCCGGGCCAGAAGTGCTGCACCAGCTTCCAGGCGGATTCCGGAATCGCTTGCGCCCAATAATGTAAATGAGTGATAGCGCCAATATGGACAATCAGTGGATGATCCGCAGGGCGTTGTTTTATCCGGTATATCTTGTGGATAGCGGAAGGATTGGTGAC
This sequence comes from Proteobacteria bacterium ST_bin16, assembly GCA_002083595.1. Lineage (GTDB taxonomy): Bacteria > Pseudomonadota > Gammaproteobacteria > Burkholderiales > Nitrosomonadaceae > Nitrosomonas. Next base: position 13,574 of record MSXT01000053.1, read on the forward strand.
ATCGGCACCCAGACCGTAGACAGTCTCAGTTGGGAATGCAACCGTTCCGCCTGCGCATAATATCCCCGCGGCGGCAGTAATTTGCTGTTGTTGCTCCGTGGTTAACCCGGAGTGCGGTGTGGATAGCGTTGGTTGCATTGTTGTAACTTTCGATTCTCAATTTAAGGCAAACGATCATGCCATGGCGCGGTGAAATGAATCACGGTTGACTGTCATGCCAGTCATACCCCAGTATGCCTTGCATCATCCGCACGATATGAAAGCTTAGCCAATTCACGATGTAGCTGCGCCATGAAAAGATACCCTTGCTGGCCGGCGTCACAGGGGTCGATTGCTGTGCAATGGCCGACTTTAAACTGGTTCTTAAGGTCGCGGCAAATGCATGATCTTCAATAACGACATTGGCCTCGCGCGCGAGCAGCAAACTAAATGGATCAATATTGGAAGAGCCGACTGTGGCCCAATGCTGATCAATGACCGCTACTTTTGCGTGCAAATAACTGCGATTATATTCATAAATTTTAATTCCCGCTCCCAAGAGATTTTCGTACAGCGCTTGGGTGGCATGATGCTGCAAGCGGTATTCGATTTTGCCTTGCAGTAAAAGTTCGACATGCACACCGCGCCGTGCGGCATTTTTCAGCGCGTTACTGAATTTTCTTCCCGGCAGAAAATAAGCGTTGGCAATAATAATTTCGCTATGTGCCCGATTAATGGCATCCAAATAAGCGTGCTCGATATCGTGACGATGCCGCCAATTATCGCGTATCAGCAATGCGGCTTTTTGATTTCCGCATGGTTCACCGGATGGTTTAATCGCGGCGGGATGGACCCAACGCTTCTTGAAATGCGCCCAAGCGACGATCAGCCACAAATGCCGCGCAGCCTTATGGATTTGCATCAGTAAAGGGCCGCGGATAATGATGGCATAGTCGAAACGCGGCGTCAGATTTTCCGGGTTATGTTCATCATCGATAATATTGATCCCGCCGACAAAAGCGGTTTGTGCATCAATGATCGCTAATTTACGATGCATGCGGCGCAACCGGTAGCGGCGCGGTTTTGAGAAAATATATTCCGGCCGGAATATAAGTACTTTCATGCCTGCTTGCAGCATCCGCTGTATTTCTTCCCGGGGGAAATCCTGTGAACCGAAACCATCGAGCAGAAGAAATACCGCTACACCACGCTGAGCCGCGCGTTTTAAAGCATCGATGATTTTTTGGCCAATCGCATCGTATTCAAAAATATATGTTTCCAGGTGGATTTCAGTGTGCGCTTTGTCAATTGCAGCTTCTAGTTCCGGGAAATACTCCGCGCCATTGTGCAGTAAAGCGATTTGATTGTTCTCAACAAAGTGAAAATTTCTCATGGAGAAAACAAAGGCTGTACCGGTGCGCTAGGCGTAAATGCTCGATCAATCAGCCGGTGGAAATGTTCCGGAATGTTGCGGCAAATGGTTGGCGGATTTCCAGACACGGATTGGTGTGACGCGATTACGAGATACTCAGCATTCTATCCAGCGCCACTTTTGCCAGTTTGGCTTCATGTTCAGGCACTTTGATCTGATTGACCACATTGCCATTGACCAGATTCTCCAGTGCCCAGGCTAGATGCTGGGGATCGATTCGCGCCATGGTCGAACACATACACACCATCGGCGACATGAATTGGACAATTTTGTCCTGTGATTTGAATTCCTCGGCGATCCGGCTGACCAGATTCAATTCTGTGCCAACCAGCCAGCGTGTGCCGCTTTTTGCGGCTGCAATGGTTTTTATGATGTATTCCGTCGAACCGACATAGTCCGATGCCTTGCATACTTCAAAGCTGCATTCCGGGTGCGAGATAACAATGCCATCGGGATGTTGATTGCGGAAACGGATAATATGCTGCGGCTGAAACATTTGATGCACCGAGCAATGGCCTTTCCACAACAGAATTTTGGCTTTCTTAATTTGTTCGAGCGTCAATCCGCCCATCGGTTCGTCAAAATTCCATACCACCATTTCATCCAGCGGAATACCTAATTGATGTCCGCTCCAGCGGCCCAGATGCTGGTCAGGGAAAAACAGCACTTTTTCGCGCCGCTTGAACGACCATTGCAGAACTTTACCGGCATTGCTGGAGGTGCAGACGATGCCCTCGTGTTCCCCGCAGAACGCTTTCAGGTCGGCGGCGGAATTGATGTAGGTTACGGGGGTGATCACTTCATCGGGATTCAGTATTTCCGCAAGCTCGCGCCAGGCGCGTTCGACATTGGCGAGATTGGCCATGTCGGCCATGGAGCAGCCGGCCGCCATGTCGGGCAGAATAGCGATTTGTTCGGAACTGGAAAGCATATCCGCAACTTCCGCCATGAAGTGCACACCACAGAACACCAGATAATCCGCATCCGTTTGCGCGGCCAGATGGGAAAGCTTTAAGGAATCACCGGTCAAGTCTGCGTGCCGGTATACATCGGCGCGTTGATAATGATGAGCCAGAATGACGGCACGCTTTCCCAACGCTTTTTTGGCGCTGACGATGCGTTGCGCGCATATTTCATCCTGCAGTTGATCATACTGTTCAAATTCAAAGGCTTCTTGATGCATCGCGATCCTATTCTTCCCAATTTGTTGATTGAATGATGCACATTACTCTACTTTAAGATATAGATTCAAGCTGAAATTTAAAGGGCTGCGGTGAGAATCGATTCATAAAATGAGAATTAGTGTTCTGTTATAATTCATAAAAGTGGAAATTTTAATCGGCAGTGTTGGTCCGATTCCAAATTGCCGCAGTTAAAGAAACGAATAAAATTTCCAGATGAGCGCTCGCCTACATATCAGATCTCCTTTGATTCTCATAGTCTTGTTGATCTTTTTGACCTTCTGGCTGGATCGTCTGACCCGGCCGCCGGAACAAATGAAGGATGAGGATTTGTATCGCAATCCGGATTATATTGCGGAGAATTTATCCGGTATCCGGATGGAATATGAGCATGCGATTCAGCGCAAATTCACCGCGCAAAAATTATTTCATTACTTTGATGATAAAGTTACCGAATTGGAGCATGTCAATTTTATCAACATCGAACCGGAGAAACCATTGATGCGTTTGTTTGCGGATCGGGCGGTCATAATCAGTAAAGGTAAGGATATATATTTAACTGGAGATGTGACGGCTATCCGAGGAACGGATGATGATAAAAGCAAGATTACTTTAGCGACTAATTTCCTGCATCTTATTCCGGACGAAAGCTTGATTAAGTCAGACCAGGACGTAACTATTTCAAGATTTAAGACCACAGTCAATGCGAACGGATTGGAGTTCAATAACCGCACTGGGATGATACAGCTCCTGTCCAATGTAAAAGCTGTTAATAAAAAGTAATTGAATAAAATATGAAGATACTGTTCGTTGTTGGTTTTGCTAGTTTATTTTTTATCCAACCGGCTATGGCTGAGCGGGCCGATCGTGAGAAGCCAATGCATCTGGAAGCGGACCACGCCACGGTGGAGGATGTGAATCGTAAGGAAGGCATCCGGATTAGCACATTCACCGGGAATGTCGTACTGACGCAAGGAACGCTGCGCATACTGGCCAATAAAGTGGTGATGAAGGAGGATATGCAAGGATTCCGGCATGCCACTGCAACGGGGGATTTGGTGAGTTTCCGGCAGAAACGCGACCGTATGAATGAGTACGTTGAGGGATGGAGCGAACGGGCGGAATACGATAGTAAAGCGGACAAAATTGAATTGTTCCGGCAAGCGCGATTGAAGCGCGGTTCCGATGAAGTGCAGGGCGACTATATTTCCTATGACATGAATACCGAGTTTTTCAAGGTTGTCGGCAGCAAAGAGCGCGGCGTTGAAAGTGGTCCGGATAAACGGGTGCGCATCACCATTCAGCCTAAAAATAAACCAGAAGAATGAATCACCGATTAAAGAGTGGAAGAAATCTCATAAAATGAGTGAATTAAAAGCGAATAATTTAAAAAAACGCTATAAATCACGTACGGTTGTGCAGGATGTGTCTTTTTCACTGAGCAGCGGTGAGGTAATTGGCTTACTGGGGCCCAATGGCGCCGGTAAGACGACCTGCTTTTACATGATTGTCGGCTTGGTTCCGCTGGATGGCGGCGGAATTTATCTGAACGACCAGGATTTAGGTCAGATGGCGATTCACCAGCGCGCAAAACTCGGATTAAGTTACCTGCCGCAAGAAGCCTCCATTTTCCGGCGTTTGACCGTTGAAGAAAATATTCTGGCGATACTAGAGTTGCAGCCTTTTGATGAAGAAACGAAACAGCGGTATTTAGATGACTTATTACACGATTTGCACATCAGTCATTTGCGCGATAATGCCGCAATCAGTCTGTCCGGAGGTGAACGCCGCCGTGTTGAAATAGCGCGTGCATTGGCGTCCCAGCCGCGGTTTATTCTGTTGGATGAACCGTTTGCCGGCGTGGATCCGATTGCTGTCATCGATATTCAGAAAGTGATTTCCTTTCTAAAGGAAAGGGGGATCGGTGTTCTCATTACCGATCATAATGTGCGCGAGACTTTAGGAATCTGTGACAGGGCTTATATCATCAGCGAAGGCCACGTGCTGGCCCAAGGTAAACCTGAAGAGATCATCAATAATGAAAAAGTTAGAGAAGTCTATTTGGGGGAACACTTCCGGCTATAGCGTTCCGAGCGGACTGCAACTGAATCGATTGGCGATTATTGTTTTTTCAGGATTATGAAGCAGACACTCCAATTAAAGGTATCGCAGCAACTCAGACTGACTCCCCAATTGCAGCAATCTATCCGGTTGTTGCAGTTATCCACCGTTGAGCTGAATCAAGAAATTGAAAGAATGGTGCAAGAGAATCCATTGCTGGAATTGGGAGAGGAGTGGAGTGCCCCGCCAGCGGTTGTTTCATCCGAACACCCGGAAACCGCTTCCGAATCAGCAGATTCTGACGCTATTGCAGCAGAAGCGGAATCAACCGAAGTTAAAGCGGAGCGCGAAGAGGATTTTGAGCATGATCCGGAATGGCAGCAGGACAATATTGTCTCTTACGGTGCTCCTGAAGATGATGATCTGGAAGGACCGCAGATACCTGACAAGCCGTTAAGCTTGCGGGAGCACTTGAATTTTCAAACCTGCTTGAGTCAGATTTCCGAGCGTGAAAAAATAATTATCGGCTTGCTGATCGACAGTCTGGACGATGATGGCTATCTGTTACAAGATTTAAACGAGTTGATGACTCTGCTGCCCGTGGAACTGAACATCGGTTCCGATGATTTGCAGAATGCGTTGCAACGCTTGCAGCATTTTGATCCTGCAGGTGTGGGGGCACGCAATTTGCAGGAGTGCTTGCTATTGCAGCTACAGGCGATGCCAAGTAATGCTGGTCACCGTGACCAAGCGATCAAGGTGGTGCGGGATTATCTGGAAATTCTGGCTTCTCATGATTTCGGTCAAATAAAAAAGCTGTTGGCGTGTGATGATGAGAGCCTTCGTGCTGTCAACAAATTGATTACCAGTTTGAACCCTAAGCCGGGTGCGCAATTTGGTTCTCATAACGAACGCTACATTGTGCCCGATATTACGGTGACGAAAAGAGGCGGTGTATGGGTTGCGCATCTTAATGCGAATGCGATTCCGCGCCTCAATATAAACCATCTCTATGCTAACATACTCAAACAGGAGCATCATTCTGCGCGTCAATTAGTCAGTCAGCTGAATGAGGCCAAATGGTTAATAAAAAATATACAACAACGCTTCAATACCATTCTGAAAGTAGCCAATGCCATCGTGGAGCGGCAGCAGCAATTTTTTGAACACGGTGCAATTGCGATGCGCCCGCTGGTGCTGCGCGAGATTGCGGAAACTTTGGATCTGCATGAATCCACAGTATCACGGGTAACGACACAAAAATTTATGTATACTCCGCGAGGTATTTTTGAGCTCAAATATTTTTTTGGCAGCCATGTTGCCACAGATTCGGGCGGTGCTTGTTCAGCCACGGCGATTCGTGCGTTGATCAAACAATTGGTACAGGAAGAAAATCCAAGGAAGCCGCTGAGCGATAATAAAATTTCAAGTATTCTTGAGCAACAGGGTATTGTTGTTGCGCGTCGAACCATTGCGAAGTACCGGGAATCGCTACAGATTCCCGCGGCAAATCTTCGCAAGTCCATTTAATCAAATTAGAGGAAGGATATGAACCTTAAACTTACCGGTAACCATGTAGAGATTACTGATGCCATGCGTGATTATGTCACTTCAAAAATCAGTAAAATTAAACGCCATTTTGATCATGTCATTGATGTCAGCGTCATTCTCTCGGTTGAAAAGCTTAAGCAAAAGGCTGAAGCTAATGTTCATATACGCGGTAAAGATATTTTTGTCGAAACCGACAGCGAAGATATGTACGCATCGATTGATAGCCTGGTTGACAAGCTGGACCGACAAATCCTCAAACACAAGGAAAAGAATCTTGAACGGCGCAATCACGGCGCACTGAAAGATCAGGATCTTGAACAATAAGATGTTGCGGCATCATGCGGTTTCAGCATGATTCGCGGCATTATCATTTAGAAGAAAGTATTCCATTTTCCATGAATCAAATTTCGCAATTGCTGCCATTGACCAATGTCATTGTCGATCTTGATGTCAGCAGCAAAAAACGTGTTTTTGAACAAGCTGGATTGTTATTTGAAAATACGAATCAAATTGCGCGCAGCCAGGTTTTCGACAGCCTGTTTGCGCGTGAAAAACTCGGTTCAACCGGATTAGGACAGGGTGTCGCTATCCCGCATGGCCGGATCAAGGGATTGCGCGAAGCGATCGCTGCGCTGGTGACCATGAAGGAAGCGATACCGTTTGATGCGCCTGATGGTCAACCGGTTAATATTGCCTGCATTCTGCTGGTTCCTGAAAAAGCCACTGACAAGCATTTGCAGATTCTAAGCGAGCTGGCGCAAATGTTCAGTGATAAGCAGTTTCGTGAAAGTATCCTGAAATGCAAGGACGCTGCGGAGATCCATAAGCTCATTACCGACTGGGAACCCAATGTCGCGAATTAGTATTGCACAGCTTTTCGAGGATAAAAAAGACAAACTCAAACTGACCTGGATCACGGGTCAGGCCGGTGCCGCCATCGAGCTGAGCGATGAAGAAATCGCGCAATCGGGGCAGGGTATTATCGGTCATTTGAATTTCATTCATCCGGATTGGATTCAGGTCATCAGCAGTGATGAAATTCATTATTTGAACAAGCTGGAAGCCGCTTCACTGGAGAAAAAGATCAATCAGCTCACGCAGATTAATCTGGCCTGCATCATCGTTGCGGATAATGCCGAAGTGCCGCCACCGATCTTTAATATGGCGAGCACAAACAATATTCCATTGCTGCATTCGCCTTATCCCGGTCTGGAAGTGATCTGGCTGATCCGCACCTATCTGAGCACCGCGCTGGCGCCATCGTGCAGCTTGCATGGCGTGCTGTTGGATGTGCTCGGCATGGGGGTGATGATAACTGGCGAAAGCGGGGTCGGTAAAAGCGAATTGGCGCTGGAATTGATCAGCCGCGGTCATGGCCTGGTTGCGGATGATGTGGTGGAATTACGCCGTATCGCACCGGAAACATTGGAAGGTCTCTGTCCGCCGATGCTTCGGGATTATCTGGAAGTGCGCGGTCTGGGCATGCTGAACATTCGCACCATTTTCGGCGAAACGGCGGTGCGGCGCCGCAAAAACATGAAATTGATCGTGCATTTGCAAAATAGCGGCGGATCAAGCACAGGTCAGTTGGAACGCTTGCCGATCAGCGATCTGACCGAAAACATTATGAATGTCGATATTCGCAAGGTTGTTATTCCCGTCGCGGCTGGCCGTAATTTGGCCGTTCTGGTGGAAGCGGCGGTACGGAATTATGTGTTGCAATTGCGTGGCATCGATGGCACGAAGGAATTCATTGAACGCCACGAACGTGAGATGAATAACGAATTAGCCGATAAGAATTAATTCCGGCGCGGATTGATTCTGACACGTTTATTTTTCTTAGCTTTTCCGGGAGTGACCTTCAAGTCGGCACGGGTGTTATGAACAATCCTCAAACAATTACCTTGGCATTGACGGGCGCATCGGGCATGCCGTACGGTATTCGTTTGCTGGAAATGCTGTTGCGGGAAGGTAAACAAGTCTACCTGCTGTATTCAAAAGTAGCGCAGATTGTTGCGCAACAGGAAATGAATCTGGCGCTGCCCTCCAGCGCCAAGGAAACGGAAGCTTTCTTCAATCGCCGATATCAGGTGCCGGATGGGCAACTGAGGGTGTTCGGACGCGAGGAGTGGTTTGCGCCGGTTGCTTCCGGCTCTAACCCGGCCGATGCGATGGTGATCTGCCCATGCACCATGGGTACTATGGCTGCGGTCGCTGCTGGTTTGAGTCAGAATTTGATCGAACGTGCAGCCGACGTCATGTTAAAGGAACACCGGCCGCTCATTATCATCCCGCGGGAAACGCCATTTTCCGTCATTCATCTGGAAAATATGCTCAAACTGGCGCGAAGCGGTGCGGTCATTCTTCCAGCTAATCCCGGCTTTTATCATCACCCGCAAGCGGTGCAGGATTTGGTGGATTTTGTCGTGGCGCGCATTTTGGATCACCTGGGCGTCAAGCATGATCTGATCGCGCGTTGGGGAACGGATAACTGACGCTCGTTTTATTCTCCGGTTGTTACCGAGGCGTATTTTGCAGTATCGAAGCGGGCATGAGCTGATGGTCCTTAGTGCGAAAAATTCCAGCTTCGGTTACCACGTAGTGCATCGAAATATCGTGTGCTTGCGGATAAATACTGTCGAGCCGTTGCAGCTCAAAAGCCACGCCAATGGTGAGTGGCTGGCGTTCGTAAGTCGCCAGGGTGCGGTCAAAGTAACCGCTGCCGTAACCTAACCGGTAGCCGTGTTGATCAAAACCGACCATCGGTATAATCAAAGCATCCAAGCGGACAACCGGAGTGTCCAGCGGAACCGGAATACCGTAAGCGCCGCTTTTCATCAGTGTATCCGGCGACCATTCTCGGAAACAAAGCGGCTCGTTTTTGCCGGTTATTTCCGGCAAAGCCAGGATGGCGCCCTGTTGCAAAAAATACCGGGCGATCGGGCGAGGATCGTATTCGCCACGAAATGGCCAATAAATCCCGATGATCATTTTTTGCGGCTGCGGAAAGCCTTGCTTGAGAAAGCCGGTGATGGCATGGCTCCATTGCTGATGGATTTCTACCGGGATAGCTTCGCGGGCTGCGATTAAATGCTTGCGCTGCTGTTTCTTCCATTCCGGTAAATTGTCCATGAGTCTTAATTTAAACGCTGTGATTGGCGTTGTCAGATAAAAAATTTTGTTTTAACAGTTTTCTGACCGGCGCCGGAATCCCTTGCTCAAGCGCATCAGCCGGGGTGATCCAGATCGATTCCAGTTTTGTAATCCCGGAGTGCGGCACAACATGCAGCAAGCGCGGATGAATGCGCAGCTTGAAATGTGTAAATTGATGATCCAGAACCGGTAACTCAAGCGGCGAGTGAACCTTGATGCCGAGCTGATGCTGGCAATAATGAACCGCATCGGTACCGGTTTCGATTTCCGGAGGGCACCACAATGCTCCCCAGATACCCGAAGGAGCTCTTTTTTGCAAAAGCAATTTCTGCTGCCACATCAGCAATAAAAATACGGTTTCTTTTTGTGGCAGCGCCTTACGGGGTTTTGCAGCCGGAAATTGATCCACACGTTGTTCCTGAAATGCAACGCACTGCGACCGTAGCGGGCAGATTTCGCAGCGTGGAGTTGTGCGTATGCAAACCGTAGCGCCCAGGTCCATGAGTGCCTGAGTATAGGTTTCAATTGCACCGTCGCTGTAGTCAACGGGCAGTGATGCTTCCGCTTTTTCCCACAGCAGGCGCTGAACTTTGATTTCTCCCGGGTAACCGCTAATGCCGAAATAACGCGTTAAGATTCGCTTAACATTGCCATCCAGAATCGCTTCGCGCTGGCCAAAAGCAAAAACGGCGATAGCAGCTGCGGTGGATCGTCCAATTCCCGGCAGTTGCTGAATAATTTCCCGCGTCGCGGGAAATTGACCTTGATGATCTTGCATAATCCTTTGAGCCGTTCGATGTAGATTGCGCGCGCGTGAGTAGTAGCCAAGTCCGCTCCACAAAGCTAATACCGCATCGAGTGGTGCTTGTGCCAGGCTTGCAACGGTCGGGAATGTCTGCATAAACTGGGTGTAATAAGGAATGACCGTATTGACTTGCGTTTGCTGCAACATAATTTCAGATAGCCAAATCGCATAGGGATCGCGATTCCGTTGCCAAGGTAAATGGTGGCGGCCATGATCATTATGCCAATGGATTAGCCGGGATGCTATGAACGACATGAGAACTCAAATGCGCTGGAGCGGATGACCTGGAGAAACTGTCATAAATGCTATGTGGCGATCACTCTTTGGCAAAATTTACGGGAAAATAACTTCACTGAATTTGGCATTGGGGGTTAGCACTTCCATTTTGGCGAGATGGATTAATTCGATTTGCTGCCGCGAGTCGCTATCGATCACCAGACATTCATGTTTCTCGGGTGAATTGACAATATCGATGGCTTTTCCTTCGATAATTTGATCGTTTTTTAAGATGAGTTTCAGCCGGTAGCCGTACATGCAAGCAACCTCCACAAAATCATGAAGATCGCATGAAATTGCGTCTTGAGTCATGGTGATGAATCCTTAAATGATAGTATGAGGGCATAATATACACGATACTAAAGCCACAAAATCAAATTATGGAAATTCTAAAAACACTGGGTTTATTCACCGTCACTGCGCTCGCTGAAATAATCGGCTGTTATTTGCCGTACCTCTATTTGAAAGAAAGTAAGCCGTTCTGGTTGCTTTTTCCCGCAGCGGTCAGCTTGGTGGTATTTGTTTGGTTGTTGACACTGCATCCACAAGCGGCTGGGCGTGTTTATGCCGCTTATGGCGGTGTTTATATCTGTGTGGCGCTGATGTGGTTGTGGGCGGTCGATGCTATCCGCCCGGCAATGACGGATTGGATTGGAGTAGGTATCTGCTTGATCGGGGTAATCGTTATTATGTACGGAAGACAACTGGACCGGAATTTATAGCAAAACTGACTGGTGTATCCCGGTGTTACAAGTTGTTTCAAACGATTATTTGATTTTTCTTATTTGTTCCTGCTTGATGATATAGCGCTGGATCATCGCTTCCATGCTGGCTGTCAGCTCGATAAACTGACACCCTGCGCGCATGCAATTTTGTCCGTTGCGTAAAGTGATTTCATAGGTGTTCTTTACCTGAATGTTGACCGCAATCGAGCCAATATCGGGAAGAGAAATTTTGCAATCGTTATAAATCATACCCGGATCAAAATTGATGATTGGATGATGATCAATCACGGCAATTCCGCCGCAGCTGATATCGAGCAATGCCACTTCAGCATTGGCGGATTGATCTTTTCCCGGAATTGGAATGACGCATTTAAGCGGTTTGGCGATGGGAGTGGTAATGCGGAAGTGATTTCTTCTTTGTATGCGTAACAGTGACTTAGGAATATTGACCGCAAAAGCATCTTTACCGTCAAACTGAATTTTTCTGATTTGATCACAAATAAATTCTATTTTTACTCTATTTTGCGTGGTTACAAAGACCAATGCTTTGGAATGCAGTGCTTTTTGACAATGTTTGTCATCGATCCCGTAATCAATCACCATTTCTTTTTTATTCGCATCGATTGCGAGAATTGAAGTCAAAATAAAATCACTGGCGTAATCGGGATAGAGCGTGATTAATGAATTTGTTTGCATAATCCCGCGAAGAATAAAAAGAATATCGATTTCCGAATGGATGCGGAAATTTTCGCTCATTTCTTCTCGAGAGAATTGAGTGGGTGTAAATATGGTAGGCTCTTCGGTGACTTGATCGGATGTATGCAACATTTTTAGTTCTCCAGAATTTTCTGTGTAATCTTCTTGTTCAGGCTATTTGCAGTTGAAGTTGCTTTGCCTTGCTCCAATTTGTAAAGCCATGCTAATAATTCCGCGACAGCGAGGTAGAGTTGGGGTGGAATTCGATCGTCAAGGTTGACTTGCATGAGTAGCGCGACTAATTCACTCGATTCGTGAACATAGATTCCGCTTTCTTTGGCACGCTTAATAATCTCTTGGGCAATCAGACCACGGCCTTTGGCAACTACTCTGGGGGCAACTTGCCCTTCGCGATAAGCGAGTGCAACCGCAGTAAGATAAGACTCATTTTCCATCATACTCGACCTCTACTGCGCGAATATTTAACCCTGCGGATTGCATGCCGGTGGCGAGCGGTAATTGATTACCCTTCAATAACCCCGCAGTTTCTTGCTGCGAAGCGTTCAGTTTGATGCTGATGCCATTTGCACTCAGCGCAATGCTGGCGGTAATATCACCCAGTTGCGGCATCGATAAACGAAGCTGTGTACGCCACTGCGCTGCTTGATCGAGCTCATTTTCCTGCGCCTTTTCGTCTGCGGGCTGTTCATAAATATCCCATTCCATCGACTGACCTTGCCAGACTTCGCCCCGCCAAAGCAGATGACCGGTCTCCAAAGTGGTCAGCTGTTGTTGCACAAGCGGAATTGCTTGGGCGTGCACCGGCATCTCCGGACTTACCGAAGCTTGTACAGCCACTTTGGCAGTAGATAAATCAGCCGCAACCAGCATTAATTTTCCTTGAGGTTCTTGCTGCAAGTTTTCAAGTGTGTTTTCTCTATTAACCCATTGTGCTTGGTGTGATTCATAGAATAAACCACTTTGAACAATTGCTTTTTGTAATAAACTGGGTAAATCAGTGCTATTTATTGGTGTACTGGTCAGGATAGGAGCGGAGCTGCTGAGTGATTGCGTGGCCGGGGTATTCGGAGCGTTTGCAGACGCTTGACTTAGGATGTTTTGCATCAGCGCTCCCAAGAAACGTCCGGTAGTACTTATGGATGTATTATTTGTTTCACTATCCGGCGGTGTATCGCTCAGAGCCAGAAACTCAAGCTTCGGTTCATTTGAAATGAAAACGAGCTGTAGTTTGTTACCCGGTTGGAAATTTTCAGGCAAGCGCATTTGTAATGACCTGCCTGCAACCAATACCCGTGAATCACCATTCAATAAGCGGGACTCAACTAGCGCTTGATACTTTTGACCTTGTATGAACTCTGCGGGAGAGGTTTGTGAATCGAGTATCGCCGTTACGGGCGTAACGGGGGCGGTTGGCTTGATTTGATTTGAAATTGCGGCTACATCTGTTTTAATTATGGTCGGAATCACGACAACTCATCTTCAATCTAAATAATGAATTGGAAGAATTCTGAGTGTGGCATATTGTTTCTATGTGTATTTATAGATTGTTAACAGGTTGATAAGCTAGTTGAAGATCGCGCGTACGGCTATTCGTGTAGAGCATATCTTGCAGTTTTATCATCCATGGTTCTGTGATCGCTCTGATTTGCGCATCATCAGCCAATATTTGATGGATAATTTTTACTTTCTTTTGAAGTAATTCTTCGTCTAATATGGGTTCCTGATCATTTTCAATAAGTACTTCGGTTAATTGTCTGCATTCCTGTTCCAATTGTATTAATTGATCCCACTCGCTATTTTGCGCTGCTGCCAGCATTTTTCCAGTTGTTGCTAAAATAGCATCATATGTTTTCAGTGTTTGTACACTATCCATTTATCTTTATACCCTTATTTTTATTACAGAATTGTGAGCTAGACTGCGACTGCTTTGATTGCAGTTTGTGTTTCACCGGTTTGTCCAATTTCTTTCCAAGCGCCATGCAGTTCAGATAGCAATTTGCTGACCTCGTTGACAATTTCAAGATTATTCTGGATATTGGCAACCAGAAGCCGATATGCCATGTAATCGTACAGTGCTTGAAGCTTAACTGCTAAATCACCACCGGCATTCATATCCAAGCTTGCTTTCAGGCCGTGATCAATGATCATGATAGCTTTTGAGATCATTTGCCCTTTCTCGGCAATTTCATTGTGGTGCATGTGCATTTTTGCTTTTGCCAAGGCTTCTTGCGCACCTTCGAATAACATCAAAATAAGCTTGTGCGGATCGGCCGATTCAATTCCTGTTTCAACGCCAACACGTTGATAAGCGGATATCGCACTATTCATGGTTGTATACATTCTGTACTCCTTTATTTATTGACGAGACTGGTTACTAGTTATTCTGATTTTGGTAATCTTGATAATTGCTGTTGTAAAAAATTGCTGGTTTGCGTCATGCTGGCAATGGTTGTATCCAATGCGATAAATTGAGCGCGTATTCGTTTTTCTGTGTCAGCAAGACGCTGAGTTAGAGTTTCTCGTTGTGTGCCTATATCTTTGATAGACGAATTTATACCATCTATGCGGCTGTCAAGGAGTCGGCCGTTTAGCATTCCTCCCACCAATTTATTCAATTTCGCTGCAAAACCATGCGCGAAATCTATATCCCCTCTTGCACCTGTGCCACCTCCAGTTATTTTGAGTACGAGCCCGCTGCTATCAGCGGCGCCGGTTAGAGTTTGACCAGAACCTGTTGCCGTGATGCCATTTATCGTGCCGGCTACGTTTACTCCCGCGGTTTCAACGGGTGTGCCGAATAAATCCGATTTACCATTCCCACCCGTTATGGATACGGTTGAGGCGGAGCCATAACGATCCGAGGTAATAGCTAGATTTCCAGCAGACTGACTGACTGTTACTTTGATTCCTGCAGAGGAAATCGCAGATGAGCCATTAATTCTCGATTGAATCTCAGCTGCCAGAGAGGTTGCTGTATAAGTACCGGCTGCAAGGGTTATATTGGCATTAACGCCATCAATGGTGAGATTCAGCGAATCATTAACCCCAGTATTGATGGTTAATGCTGCTGCGGTGCCGCCTACTGCGGTGCCTTGTGTTGCAATTTGACTGATATTCAGTGCATATTTGCCATTGACGGTTTCGGGTTTAGCGCTGGCAAATGAAACGAGGCTGTCGCTGGTTTTTCCAACAGAGGCAAATAGAGTTGAGATATCTTTGGTTGGATCATTCAGTGCCTTTGATAGCTTGGCTGAATCCAATTTAAGTGTTCCATCTAACTGAAAGGAAATGCCGGTTTCTGATAATAAGCTTAAACCACCACCCGCAGTAGTCAATGGATCAGAAATTGCATTACGTATTTGTGTTTGAATTGATCTAACTGTTGAATCCCCGGTTAAAATTGATGCTTGCTTTGTTGCTGCATCATATTTTGAGAGATCAACGATCGTTTTATTTAAATCATTAAAGGATTTTACAAATGATGACACAACATTCTGGATACCCGCTGTATCTCGCGATAAATTTAAGGTAGATGTGGTGCCGGGATTTGCTTTTAATAAATTTAATGTGACGCCCTCAATAGCATCCGTGATATTGTTTGACGCTTTGCTGATTGAGATTCCATCGATAACCAGTGTGGCATTGCTAGCAGCTATAGTTTGAGTCAGGTTAGTCGTCCCACCAGTCGATGCATCGTAAACAAGCTGGGAGAGTCCGGCGTTATCCGTATTGTTCCCATCGGTATCAGTTGCAGTTATTTTCAGAGCATTACTTAAACCAGTATCTTGAGACGCAACAACTAAGCGATTGCCTGTTCCATCATTGACTATACTGGCGCTTACTCCCGCATTGGCTTGATTAATTGCATCGCGAATACCAGATAGCGATGAATTGCTTGGGGAAATGACAATAGACTGTGCGGCTTTATCCGGGTTAAGTGTAAATGCACCGCTATTGTATGTGCCAAATTGTATCGTTAAAGTGCCGCTGCCGACCGTGGTGCTGGTGTTTGCAAAGTTAGCCGATTTTAATTTCTGAGCTTGAGCGAGTGTCTGGATTTCTACAGAATGACTTCCTGTGACCGCTGACGATGATGCGCTTGCATTGGCCAATGTTGTGTCAGAGAAATTAGCCGTTACTGCGGTAAATTTTGCCGGGTCGGACAGTGCCACAAGGTTGCTCTGAAATGAAGATAATGCTCCCTTCAGAGTACCAAAAGCTGTTAACCGGGTTTGCTGTTTAGCTTCTTTGGCATCGAGAGCGGCAAGTGGCTGACTTTCCGCCTTCATTAACTGACTGACTATGCCATTGACATCTAAACCTGATCCAATTCCTGGTGACGAAAGCATTTTTGAGCTCTATCCAATATGATTGTAATTATGCTTTTCCGTTGAATAACAATCCTTGGACTTTGTCTAAGGTACGGGCTATTTCAACAGCTTCTTCTGATGGAATCTGGCGGATAACTTCTTCGGTATGTACATCCATTACTTTAATAATTGTTTTCCCGGTATCTTCGTCAATCGAAAATCGCAAGTTGTGTGCCAAGTTATCTACAGTGCCTTGAATTTTTTGGACAGCCTGTTTAACTTGATCTTCGGATTTCGGGCTGTTATTAACTTTGGAGCCTGTGGCTGAAACTGGCGATGCAGTTACATCCGCATTAGATATGGATGATTTTCGAGATGTCGATAATGGCGGCGAAGATGGTGGAAGTGCGCCGATAGTATTTATTTGATTGATAGTCATGTTGTAACTCCTTAAAGTTGATAGAAACGCGAAATATTTCTTGAATTTCGCGTTCTATCAGCTTTATTTAATACGAAGTATCATCTGTTACGATCTGTTTAACGTAATAATGATAAAACGTTGTTGGGTAGTGAATTTGCTTGCGCCAGAATCGCTACACCAGCTTGTTGCAGAATTTGTCCGCGCGTTAGGTTGGCAGATTCTGCGGCAAAGTCAGCATCTTGAATCCGGCTGCGAGAAGCAGAAAGATTTTCCGATGCTGTTTGCAGGTTTGCAATGGTTGAACTGAAACGATTCTGAATTGCGCCCAAATCACCACGTGAACTATTGATGGATTTTAAAGCTTCGTCCAATGTTTTAATTGCTGTTTGTGCGTTGGTTCCGGTAGAGATATCCAACGTGGCGACCGAGTTAAAAGAACTAGAGGTAGCTCCAAACTCCGTGGCGTTACTTCCCGCTGCAGTGATCTGTCCGAAGGCGCTCGAAAGTTCAATGGTGCCCGTGACAGTTGTTGAGTCGTTACCGCCACTGGTTAGCGTTCTTGTGGTTGAGCCGGCAGTGACATCAGCGGTGATGGCACCATTGGTGAAATCTGCCAATACGACGTCTCTACCGTCTGAAGTTGACAGTGTAATTACCGATTTGTCCGTCGAAGAAGCGAATGAGGCGGTGACGCCGGTAGTGGATTGCAATCCATTAATAGCGGAAGCCAAACCGCTCAGATCGGCGGCATCGGTGATTGTGGCAGAAACTGTACTGCCATTGATTGTCAACGCAGTAGTGCCAGTTCCCGACAAATTGCCTAGTGTGGCGCTGTTAGACGCGGTTGCAGTGATGCCGATGCCGGAAGCGGCCGTATTAATGGCTGCTGCAATAGCTTTAGCGTCATCACCTGCTGCATAACTAATGTTACCGGTGACGCCTTTATTATTAGCTAGCGTTAAGCCCGCTTCAACCGCAACACCATTGGCGGCAGAGGCAGCGGCAGCAGCGGTTGCTGTACCCATTGCCGTACCATTGGTGGTCAGTATGTGGCTGCCTAATGCAGTAGCTCTGGCATCAGAGATTGAGGCAATGTTAATAGTTTGATTTGCATTAGCGCCGACCTGGAAGCTTTGGTTAAGGAAAGAGCCATCCAGTAAGTTCAGACCGTTAAATTGAGTCTGACTGGCGACACGGGTTACCTCAGCACTTAATTGAGCGGCTTCAGCTTGTAGTGAGGCGCGATCACTGGCACTATTAGTTGCATTGGCGGACTGTACTGCCAGTTCGCGAATACGTTGCAAATTGTTGCCGATTTCGCCCAGCGCACCTTCAGCAGTTTGCGATAGAGAGATGCCATCGTTCGCGTTACGTACAGCTTGGTTTAAACCGCGAATTTGTGAAGTCATCCTTTCCGAAATCGCCAGACCTGCAGCATCATCTTTGGCGCTATTGATACGTAAACCGGATGATAAACGTGTCAATGATGTATTCAGCGCGGTTTGTGATGTATTTAAGTTACGTTGTGCATTTAATGAGGCTACATTAGAGTTAATGATTTGTGGCATTTGGGTTCTCCTTTTTGATAACTATTGTTTTGGCATAATTGCCATTTACGACGTTGGCTGCCCTGCAATCCAAGAGGGTGTGTAACCACCGTTGATTGCAGTTATCGGAAATCATTTTGAAAAGTTTAGGATTTTACTTTCATGGTTTTTGTCCAATTGATTGGTTAATATGAGCTATTCATGGTGTAAAATGATTTTCTCTCGTAAAATTATCTTGTAAAATTGGGAATATATTCAGTTGTTTAATTTGACAAGTTAAGAGAAGTTATATGCTATATCGACTTCAACCGGTAATATGCTGAGATGATTAATGAAGAGAAATTGAACATACTGATGGTCGAGGATTCCGAGAAGGATATCGATCGGGTGTTGCAAATACTTTCGCAAGGCGGGTTTAAGACCGATTGCCTGTGTGTCAGTACGGTTGAGGCTCTGCATGAAGCACTGATGACTCGGGATTGGAATGTGGTGCTATCGGATTATGATTTACCTCGATTGAGTGCTCAGGAAGTTTTGCAAGTCATAAAAAGCAAAGAGCTCGATATACCGCTGATTATCATATCCAGTCACGTAGGTGAGGAAGCAGCAGAACATATCATGGCTTTGGGCGCTTATGATTTCATGATGAAATCAAATCTGGCTCGATTGGTACCGGCAATCCGGCGCAGCTTGCACGAAGTTGAGAATTATCAGCGTTTCATTACCACACAAACTGCTTTACAGAAGAGCGAAGCGCTTTTTCAAGTGATCACCTCCAATCTTCCTGGCGTGGTATTTCAATTTTTATTATCGGGTAATCATCAGGCAAGTTTTCCTTATGTAAGTGATGCCAGTGAGACATTATTGGGATTGCCACCCCAGATGCTGATGGATAGACCGGAATTGTTTCCGGAATTAATCTTGCAGGAAGACAAAAAAACTTATCATCAGCTAATGGTTACTTCTGCAGAGCAGTTATCAACCTGGAACTGGGAGGGCTGTATTCAGGTTAAAGGTGATAGTGATATCAAATGGATCAGTCTGCGTGCGACGCCCAGGAGAGTATCGGATAATGCCACGCTCTGGGATGGCATTATGATTAACATTACGCGCAATAAGCTGGCGGAAAGAGAAATCGCGCGCTCCCGTGAACAGCTGGCGGAGTTATCGTCTTATTTGCAAAGAGTCAAAGAACAAGAGCGTGCGCGTATTGCGCGCGAAATTCATGACGATATCGGGGGAACATTAACTGCCATTAAATGCGAGTTGTTTCCCTGCATGGATTCAACGGCCAGAAAGCAGGAGTTTTATCAACAAAAAGCAAAATCGATCGAGTCGCTTGTGGATCGGGTGATTGATAGCACCCGGCGGATTTCGCTTGATTTACGTCCGGGGATTTTGGATTGCGGCATAGTAGCGGCTGTTCAATGGCAAGCAAAAGAATTCAGTGACCGGAATGGCATTGCCTGTAAAGTTTCGTGTGAAGAAGATGAAATATCGTTAGACTCGGATTTGGCGATAGCGATTTTCCGTGTTTTCCAGGAAGCGCTGACAAATATTTCCAAACACGCCAACGCTTCCCGGATACAAGTGAAGCTCATTGAATTAGAAGGACTGGTTTTGCTTGAAGTGATTGATAATGGCCGCGGTATTACCGATATCGATATGGAAAAGCAGGATTCATTCGGAATACGAGGCATGCGCGAGCGTTGTCAGCAACTGAAGGGCAATTTTCATATATCTGGAGATAAGGGAAAAGGAACGAAAGTGACGATTCTCATACCTACAGGTAACCCGGAATATCAGTCCGGGCATGTGATTGGACTGGAGAGTGAATTGGAACGGCCGGTACAGCTAGAAACAATGAAAAAGAAAAAGAAGGTTTCTCGGCTCTAGAAGCCGGAGGTATCCATGATAAGTGTGATGATTGCTGATGATCACGCAATTGTTCGTCAAGGTCTAAAACAGATACTGAGCGAAACCGATGACATCAAAGTAACCGGTGAGGCAGAGACGGGATTTCAAGCAATCAAGATTGCACGGCAGCAAGATTTCGATGTCATGCTACTGGATATTTCTTTACCGGACAGAAACGGTATTGAAATTTTGAAGCAAATAAAGAAAGACAGGCCAAGTCTGGCCGTTCTCATGCTCAGCATGCATAACGAACACGAATTTGCAATTCGCGCACTGAAAGCGGGTGCATCCGGCTATCTCAATAAACAAAGCGCGCCCGCTCAATTGGTAGTGGCAATCCGCCAAGTAGCCGCCGGTGATAAGTACGTGAGTCCGGTGGTGGCGCAAGAACTCGCGAATATCATTAACACGGATGTCGACAAACCCCTCCACACCACGTTATCCGACCGGGAATATCAAACCTTATGTTTTATTGCCGCGGGTAAAACATTGTCAGAGATATCGACCGAGATGTTCCTGAGCCCCAAGACAGTCAGCGTGTATCGAGCCCGTTTGCTGGAAAAACTCAAGTTAACTAATAATTCTGAGCTCATTCGCTATGCGATTAAAAATAGATTGGTCGACTGATTTCTTATTGTTGTCGCGGGAAGTCAATTTTTAATCTATTTTCGGGCTTTCTCATCGGATCAGGATTAAGAATTCTGCGGCTTAGCCGATACTTTTGAACTCTATGAACTGCTGCTGATATAGTAATTAATTCTAGCCAATTTTATGAAGCAATTAAAAGACTCCAATCCAACCATCATAGCCCGTGAAACTCTGCGGCAGCTTGCAACGCTTAGAATTCCTCCGACTCCTGACAATTATCATAAATTGTATAACCAGATTTCAGGCAACTCGGAAGGAAATACCAATTCAGCGGTTGCGGGTTCAGCAAGTCTGGAATCTCCAATAGAGAATACAACCGTTGATACCGTTCCAGCTTGGGGAGAGACAATAGAAACGCTGTTAAAACAACTGGAAAGCAAGCATGGGACGCTGACAACCGCGAAGAAAAAAGAGGGTGTGAATCGGGTTCTGACCAAGTTCTCGAAAGATTCAAAACAATTGCACAACAAGCTAAAAGCGCTGATCGATTCGTGGGGTGCATTGGCTGCTGCGTCGCAAGAATCAAGTACTGCGATTGAAGTGGAAGATGCGATTGCACAAACCGGTGTGGATCAGGAAGGTGTGCGATCCAAGCCAGCCGCCGTGGAGCCAAGTCATTCGGTCAATCATTATACTGATCAGCTGTTGGAGCTGCTGGCTCAAGTGCTAGAACAAGTTGTTGCCGCGCAAGTAGATGATATTACGCTGGTGGATGAAGCCAAAGTGCTGGCTCATCAAGTCCGCAAGATTAAAGAGACGCCGGAAATGGAGCGGTTTACTGCGGAGTTCAAACAATTCTGCCGCAGGTTTGATGAGTATGGTGAGAGTGGCCGGAAATTGCAGCAGGGGTTGCTCAATCTGCTCAATATGCTGATGAAGAGTACCGGTGAATTGCTGGCGGAAGACCAATGGGTTGGCGCGCAGATCAATAAACTACGCGAAACGATATCCAGACCGCTGGATTTTCAAGTTATCGAGCAAGCAGAGCACTATCTGGCAGAAATTACACAGAGACAGGAAATTATCCGGCGTAACTTGAGTGAAGCCAAGCTGACACTGAAAAAGATGGTGACTTCACTAATCACCAATATCGAAGAACTCAGCGATACGACTGGAGGATATCAGGAAAAGCTTGAACAATATTCCGAGATAATCAGTAAAACGGATGATATAAAAGAGCTGAATCAACTGCTGGTGCAGATCATGGAAGAAACCAAGCAGATGCAAAAAAGCGCACTCAATTACCGTAATGATTTTCTGGCGGCGCGTGCCGAAGTGAGTCTGGCGCAGGATAAAATCAATCAACTCGAAACCGAGTTGCAGGAAATGGGCGAAAAGGTTCATGAAGACCATCTGACCGGAATACTGAACCGGCGTGGTTTGGATGCAGCTTTTGAGCGGGAGACCTCCCGTTCAATACGCCATAAGACGCCATTGTGTTTCGCGTTGCTGGATATTGATAATTTCAAACTGTTGAATGACACGCATGGTCACAAAGTCGGTGATGATGCCCTGGTTTATCTGGTTGAGTCCGTTAAGGATACGACACGTCCCGAAGATGTCGTGTCACGCTATGGCGGTGAGGAGTTTGTGATTTTGCTGCCGAACACAAGTCTTGAAGAAGCGATTCAGATTCTATCCAGAATCCGGCGCAATCTAACCAAGAAGTTCTTTCTGCATGAGAATAAGCGTTTACTCATAACTTTTAGCGCTGGTATTGCACAGTTGCAAGCGGATGAATCTCAAGAAAGTGTTTTCAAGCGAGCCGATGAAGCTTTATATCGTGCAAAGAAAGGTGGTAAGAATCAAATCCTCATCGCTGATTAGTTTTGTAACATTCTGTTAGTTATAGTATTTATACTTTCTGTCGGTAAATAGCACCGATTTCCCTTTTTATTCATTCAATCCATTCGTAGGCTGCTCTGTTAACGTTGTTGACATGGCAGTCTATACCGGAATGGGTTCTCCTTCGCAATCCAACGAATTATCCCCCGAACTGGCGTAGTCTGGCATTTAATGATGTCAATTGAGGAGGATAGCCATGCAAGAAGCTACTAAACAAAAAAGAATGCTGAGATTGGTTAAATCAACAAATGCTATTAAAAGTGAGCAGAAACCTATGATTGATTCTGAAGACTATTACAAGCAAGTGGAACGATATGCCGAGCAGATTCGTAAAACAAATAACGCTGATGAGATCATCGGGATTCTTGACATTGTGTTATCAGAAACCCGGGGACTGAGATTTAGTGATGAAGTTTTCACCGCGCAGGAGCAAGTAAAGCGCGCGGAACAGAAGATTGAATCTCTGAAGAGTGAGTTGGAGCAATTAAGAGGTCTGGTACAAACGGATCAAATGACCGGTGCATTCAATCGCCGTGGCTTAGAGGATATTTTTAAGCGCGAAGCTGCTCGGGCAGACCGGAATGCGCAATCATTAGGGGTCGTGCTGGTTGATCTGGATAACTTTAAACAGATCAATGACAACCTTGGCCATCAATATGGCGATAGTGTGCTGATCAATTTTGTTACCGTAGCCAAAGAAACACTACGGCCTTCCGATATTGTGGCGCGTTTTGGCGGAGAAGAATTTGTCATCTTGTTGCCCGATGTCGAGATGCAAGATGCGCTGACTGTTATTCAGCGGATACAAAATAACTTGACAAAGAATTACTCAATCCAAGCAGATAACCAAACATTGCCGATAACGTTTAGTGCCGGTGTCGCGCTTCGTTCGTTTGGCGAGCATCAAAACTCAGTCATAAGCCGCGCTGATAAGGCGCTTTATCAAGCGAAGCGCACAGGCAAAAATCGCGCTATTCCCGCATTGATCTAACGAACTTAAACAAAATTCTCATGAATGAGTGTTTTGCTGTGATCAAGCTGGGAATTGGATCAATAGTGTGGACGAGTAAGAAAAAATACTTAAGAAACGTGTAACGCAGCCGATGAGTTAAAACTTTTATACAAAAAATATGAATTAACGCGGGAGGATAAATGGAAGGTTTTTTTCTTGGGCGGCAGCCAATTCTAGATCGTAATCAAAATCTTGTAGCATTTGAGTTACTGTTTAGACAAGAAGAAACTGAAGAGTCGGTCAGAATTACAGATGATTTATCCGCATCAGCAAATGTCATTATCAACGCTTATTGTCAGTTAGGAATCCAGAATGTATTAGGGAAGCAGCGTGGTTTTATCAACGCCGATCCTGAGTTGGTGATGAGTGACATTATCAGTTTATTGCCTAGTAAGCATGTCGTATTGGAAATAAAAGAAACAGCAACGGTAACACTGGAATTTATGCAACGCTGTAACGAGCTGAAGCAAAAAGGCTATCAGTTTGCGTTGGACAATATTGTTGAAATGAATAGCAAGGTGGAGCAATTGCTGCCTGTGGTGAGTGTGGTCAAAGTAGATGTGCTCGCACTTGAGCAAAATGCGCTCACAAAGTTGGTTGCTGAATTAAATCGCTGGCCGGTATTGCTTCTGGCACTGAAAGTGGAAAGCCGGGAACAAGAGAAATATTGCATGCAATTGGGTTTCCAGATGTTCCAGGGCTATTATTTCGCAAAACCTGAAGTAATGACGGTAAAACGTGCCGATCCAGGCAAACTTTCTTTGTTGAAGCTACTGACATTGGTCATGGGTGACAGTGATATCGAAGAACTTGAACGGGAGTTTAAGCATCAGCCTGGTTTAAGCTACAACCTGATGCGCATGGTAAATTCCGTTTCAAGCGGATCGCCTCAGAAAATTAATTCCATCAAACATGCAATCATGATCTTAGGGCGTAAGCAACTGCAAAGATGGATACAGCTGTTGCTTTATACCGCCAATCAATCCGACGATAGTATGTCGAATGCATTAATGCAAACAGCAGCGGCACGTGGGAAATTGATGGAGTTGATCGCAACAGCGGAACGTCCTCATGACAAAAATCACCAGGAAAGAGCGTTCATGGTGGGAATACTATCGCTGCTAGATGTATTGCTGGGCATTGAAATGCAACAAATCACTGACAGGCTGGGAATTCCGGATGATATGAGCCAGGCACTATTGACCCGGGAGGGGCGTTTAGGTCAGGAATTGAAACTCATTGAAGCCAATGAAAAAGGTGAGATTGCTGCAATTCAATCGATTCTGTCGGAATTGGGTTTTTTAAGTTTAAGCGAATTAGCTGATATCGAGATACAAGCGATTGAATGGGCAAATCGGATTGGTGAAGCAGCTAATTAAAATGAAGCATTTTCTATCGAGAAAAAGCGTTGGTGGCTGACTTTGGGTCAGTACACAACGTAGTTTTTTATTTTTTAGATACTAAAGTTATTCTAGTTAATGTCGTTAACCTATTGAGTGTAAATAATTTTGTTTTTTAATGGAAACCGTTGATAGATACTCATCGAAACAAATTCCTTAGTTTTTGTGAGCTGGGAGTATAAGCAAACAGAGATTAATAAGTAGCCGATTTGCTGAGTTGAATGGCAGTTTAATAGCTTCGATCAAGATGAGCGACGAGGAGATAGTTATGGCTGAGCTGCAAGCAGCTGAAGGCAAATCTGATAGCCAAGTAACACATCAATCAGCGTTGATGGAGCGGGATGGTGAGTTATGTAATGCTGAAGCTGATGAATACTTTATGAATATCAAGGAAGAATTAAATCAGGTCGACCGGCTTGTAAGTGATGCGGTTAATAATCTGGTTATTAATTTTGGCTATA
>MSXT01000054.1 GCA_002083595.1 Proteobacteria bacterium ST_bin16
CTCGCGATGTTGGGTGTATTCGCATCGGTACAGCCGATCGATCTGGCGGAAAAAGGAACCTGGTACCGTGTGCGGATCGGACCATTCAACAGCAAAACGGATAGCGATCAAACCAGCGCATCACTCAGAGAAAATGGCATAGAAACGCAGTTTGTCAAATTACAATAACAGTGCATCGCCACGCTTTAGTTACACTTTTCCCCAGGTTATATCACCCGCCGCAACCCGTTAAATACTTTATTTAAGGAGTAATAGCATGAATCGATATCAAGCCGTTGCAGTTTTCTTCTTAGTATTAAGTTTTGGTTTAATCAATTTACCCGCAGCTTACGCCGACATCGTCGAAGGCAAGGACTATACCGTTCTGGCAAAGCCGCAGCCGACCGAAGACAGCAGCAAAATCGAAGTTTTGGAATTCTTCTGGTATGGCTGCCCGCACTGCTACAGCCTGCACCCGCACCTAAAAACCTGGCTTGAGAAAATTCCCGCTGACGTCAGTTTTCAATATGTGCCGGCAATTCTTCGCCCCACTTGGGTCCCGGCTGCAAAAATATTTTATGCCATCGAGGTGATGGGAATAGCCGGTACGTTGCACGATAAAGTGTACGATGCCATCCATCGCGACAAAATTGATTTGAATAACGAATCCGTCTTGTTCGATTGGATTGAAAAACAAGGCATCGACCGGAAGAAATTTGAAAATACCTTCCAATCCTTCGCCGTGCAAAATCAAGTATCGAGATCGACACAAATGTCACGCCAGTATCAGCTCAATGGCGTTCCCACACTGATTATCAATGGCAAGTATCTTACCAGCGGAAGAATGGGCGGTTCACCGCAAGATACCATCAAAACTTTGGAAGCATTGCTCGAGAAAGTCCGCAAGGAAAAATAGCAGCGCGCCGGTTTCATCTTTCCGGCTTTAATTCCTCGCCCCCGCCCTAACAGCTGCTTGTAAAACGCACTCAATACCTCGCCGCTTGCGGCGGGGTGTTTTACTCCCCTCTCCCAGAAACTCGCTGCATATGATGGCAAAATCCCAGCAGAATTATTTCAAGAAAATGGCATTCTTTAACCCTGTTATCAACTAACCTTTATTTGTGCCGCTAATAAAAAACATTATATGTATTGATATTAGTTTTTGATTTTCAGCAGGAAAAATCTAAAACCAATAGCAAAATTTTTTACGCCAATCCACTGGCAATTTTTCTTGAAAGAAATTTAAAATGGGATTTATTCAATTACCCAGTACTTCGGAAGATATGTCCAGCTTCCCGGAAGCTGCAACAGAAAAAAATACGCGCACCAAAACCATCAAAGATCGCCTGCTCGAAGCAACCACGCATGATCCCGATCTTCCAGCGTTGGGCGATTCCATTGCACGCATCATCCAGTTGTCCTCATCCGATGATCAATCCATCCAGCAATTGGCCTACTTCGTGTTAGCGGATGTCTCATTAACACAAAAAATTCTGCGCTTATCCAACTCCGTCGCCTATAGAACCGGATCCAACAAAGTCAACACCAATATCACCAAGGCCATATTTCTGCTGGGTTTTAACTCAGTCAAGACATGCGCGTTGGCCATGCTTCTGGTGGACGGTATGTCCGGCAAACGCGCAGAGTTGGTTCGCACCGAATTGGTACACGCGCTGGCAGCCAGCATGATCAGCCGCGAGCTCGTCAAGGCCAGCCATTTTATCGATGCGGAAGAGACAGCGATCACCGCTTTGTTCAAGAACCTTGGGCGTTTATTGCTTGCTGCCTATGATCATGACTTGTATCAAGAAATGATGGCGCTCATAGCGCAAGGCACTCATACGCCGGTACAAGCATCCATGCAGATTCTGGGATTCAATCTTGATACCCTGACAGAAATTATTCTGGAAAAATGGTGCATTCCTAGCACGATCATTCAAGGGCTTAGAAGCAGGCCTTTCGGCAATCTCGGTGTTGCCAGAAGCAAACAGGAGTGGATGCAACAAGTTGCTGAATTGAGTGAAAAGGTCGCGCCGTTGGTCGTAGAAACCGGTAATCCGGAAGACCCTGAACTAAAAAACAAACTGCTGACACGCTTCGGAAAAGCGCTGAATCTAGATAAGTCCAAATTGGATCAGCTGATACTGGATGCGAAAATAGAAACACGCGCCTTGCTGATCAATGCAAACCTGCTCGATGCGGATCGAAGCAAAACAATATGCACAGAGATAGCGCGTGCTGAATTCAGCATGCCGGTCGATGAAGATTTATTGAGCGAATTGATCATTGGCTATGATGCAGCGGAAAATACGCAAATTATCCAACGCTTTCCCAGCGGCAAGCCCTATAATGCATCGGCATTATTATTGACCGGTGTGCAGGATGTCAGTGAAATTATGGCGCCCGGCAATTATAAATTGGACAGTTTGATCATGCTGATTCTGGAAACTTATTATAATAGCCTGGGCTTTCGTTTTATCACACTCTGTCTTAGGGATCCTAAAATGAATCAATATCGCGCCCGGAGTTCTCTCGGGGAAAACAATATGGACTTCCAGAAAGCTTTTAGCTTTCCGATGCCATTCTCCCCCGATGTGTTTCATTTGGCGCTGAAAAGAAATGCCGATCTATTGATTTCAGACGCCTGCACAGCCAAAATCCATACACTGATTCCACAATGGCATAGAGATCTATTTCCCGATGTACGCAGCTTCATGGTACTTCCACTGGTAGCAAACAATAAACCCATCGGCTTATTCTATGCAAACCGTGAAGCGGAAACACCGGAGGGAATCACCGCAGATGAAATTCGTCTGATCAAGACATTAAAAGGTCAAGCATTAACAGCCTTTAATTCAAGATAAAATAATGACTGCATACATGACAGGCAAAAAATGACGCCATTGACAGGTTACTTGTTTATCATCAGCGCACCGTCCGGAGCCGGTAAAACCAGTTTGGTCAAATCGCTGCTGCGCTCGGACTTAAATCTCAGTTTATCGATTTCGCACACGACACGTCCGCCACGTAACGGGGAAGTCGATGGTTGTGATTACCATTTTGTAAATAAAGAAACATTCCAGCAAATGCTGCTACATGGCGAATTTGTGGAAAGCGCCGAGGTTTATGGCAATCTTTACGGTACCTCGCAGCAATGGATCAATCAGGCGACTGCATCGGGACAGGACATTCTGCTAGAAATCGACTGCCAGGGCGCAAAACAAATACAGCAAATTTTCCCTCAAGCTGTCAGTATTTTTATTCTCCCGCCTTCCGCAGATGCTCTGGCAGCGCGCTTAAAAACACGTGCGCAGGATGATCCCGAGGTTATCCGGAAGAGACTGTCCGCAGCACGGGAAGAAGTCGGTCATATTGCAGAATTCGATTATATTATTATCAACAATCAGCTTGATGAAGCACTGAATGATCTGATTTGTATTATTAAAGCGGAACACTTAAAAAAAGAACGGCAAATAATAAAACATCGTGCACTCATCACCGAATTGTCATAATTCATTTCCAGCCAGATAGTGGCATCATTTTTTGTCTTTTTATTGTAAAATCCATCCATAACTCACAATAGGAACACATACGATGGCACGAATTACCGTTGACGATTGCTTAAAGAGAATACCTAACCGGTTTGACATGACTTTGGCTGCAACGACACGCGCCAGACAACTGGCGATCGGATCCGCTCCATTGGTGGAACCGGGACGCGATAAACCGACCGTCATCGCGTTACGCGAAGTCTCGCAAGGCAAAGTAGGGTTGGATATACTGAATCCCAGAAACATGTAATACAGCCTTTGTACTAGGACTGTCTTAAATCGTCATCTCTTTACCGCGGGATGCATGCCAACAGCAAATGCCTCGATTGCGGATACTCCTGTAACCGGTTGCCAATCCAAGTTAAAACTCGAATAATGAGTTTCACATGATTTGGCTGGCATATATGGGATGGCTCTAGACTAGCGGAGATAATCTGTTAGTCTAGAA
>MSXT01000055.1 GCA_002083595.1 Proteobacteria bacterium ST_bin16
TCGTCTTCAAAAAAGATAATGCCTACTAGCTTCAGAAAATTCGATATGACAATGTTATCGGATGAAAAAACACGATAAAAATCTTTGAAAGACAATATTCAAATTGAAAAAGGCCAGCCATTCTAACTGGCCCTTCCCTCTACTGCTTATACAAAAATAGCAGTCAATTTCGCTAACAATCCATTCAATATAGGTTGGAATACACCCAAGAAATTATTCAATTGCAGCACGCCAACGATAAGTATCATTAAACCGCCAGCAACAATTCCATATTTGAGACCCCGTGCAAAATTGGCCGATGCCGGAGCACGAGTGTATGTCTGATTGGAAAACGCCAAAAATATTTTTAATATCCCCAGTAACACACCCGTGGCAATACAGCCTAGAAATAGATGCAGCGCACAAAAGATTCGCTTGGTCAGATTCTCGTCAGCGAACTCAAGACTTGAGAAGCGAAGACAAACAATAATCACAAAGAGCAAAATGAGGGAGTTCCAAAAACCTCCGAATCTCATTCTAAACTCACTTTCCATACTCATATTCCTCTCCCTCTTAACAAAATAATTTAAAGATTATCCAAACTTATAAAACTATCAAAAACGATCACGAACTCATGTACTCGACGTCAGCAAAAATCGCGTATGCATGCACAAATACCGATCACTCTTTTTTATCTTTCAGGTTTTTTTAGAGCTTGATGATTATAGCCAAATTAGCTCTATTTGTAGTCTCACCCCATAACAAATTTATTCATTTTTTTTTCACTTATCTATCATGCAGTTAACTATCAATTAAGAGCGTATTCCCAAAGAGCCCCTGCAAGCTTTGCACAAAAAATATTTATAGTTGACTAAATCAATCGGGTATTGTATAGTTGACTATATTGATCAAGTATTATTTAACAACAAGTATCTTATATAACCATCAACCCATCCGATTCTTACAAGGAGTCAATCATGAGATTAACAACGAAAGGAAGATTTGCAGTAACTGCACTATTAGATCTTGCTTTACAACAAAGCAATCATCCCGTAACGCTAGCTGATATCAGTCAACGGCAAAAAATCTCACTCTCGTATTTGGAGCAGCTGTTCGCAAAATTGCGCCAATCTGAGCTTGTGGATAGTGTTCGTGGTCCTGGAGGCGGTTACTGTCTGGCGAAAGATTTGGACAAAGTTTCGGTGGCCGATATCATTCTCGCTGTCGATGAGCCCATTGATGCGACCCAATGTGGCGGCAAAGAAAATTGCCATAACGATGGAAAGTGCATGACACATGACTTATGGGCAAAACTGAACGAACTTATTTTTGAATATCTGGGTGCGGTAACACTTAAAGAACTGGTTGATAATCAGATCAATCAACAGGGTGACACCATTATGCCGCTCCTTGATATGCGTGAATCAACCGCTGCGTAAATTGAAACCAGTTGATCAAAGCACTCAATTTGCCATGAGATCACAATACTTTACAGAACATTTTAATTGAATCCGTGTCCAATTTTCCGGTCACTTCGCTGATATCCAAGGCCCGTTTAATAGCACGGAATTCATAAAATTAAAGTATCGCACCTGATTTTAAATTGAGAAAATTGAACTGTTATGCCAATCACATTAACTGAAAATGCTGCGAAACATGTCCGGCAACAACTTGCAAAACGAGGTAAAGGTTTTGCCCTGCGCGTCGGAATCAAGAAATCCGGTTGTTCGGGCTTTGCTTATACCTTCGACTATGCGGATGAGATCAATTCGAATGATCAATTATTCGAGTCTCATGAAACCAAGGTGGTTGTAGATACCAACAGCTTGCCTTATCTGGACGGATCGCAAATTGATTTTACCAAAGAAGGTCTTAATTATTCTTTCAAATTTATCAATCCTAATATTGATAATACCTGCGGCTGCGGCGATAGTTTCAGTGTTAAAGAATCTGCTAAGATTTAAGCAACAACAACTTCAATTACAATGGTTTCTCAATTTGCGAATTAACCAAACCAGCTATCCGGCAATTTAAGATTCAAAGCGATCTGTTTCAAACAAAAGATACTAAAAAGGAATAAACCAAATGAGTGCAGTATTGCAAAGTCTGGTTAATCAACCGTATAAACATGGCTTCGTTACCGATATTGAGTCCGATATCGCTCCTAAGGGATTAAATGAAGAAATAATCCGGTTAATATCGGCTAAAAAAAATGAACCCGAGTGGCTTTTGTCATTCCGTCTGAAAGCCTATGAAAAATGGCTGACCATGACCGCACCCGAATGGCAGAACGTGCACTATCCAAAAATCGATTTCCAGGATATCAGCTACTATTCAGCACCAAAGCCGAAGAAAAAACTGGCCAGCATGGACGAAGTCGATCCTGAATTATTACGCACATTTGAAAAGCTGGGCGTGCCGATGCACGAACGCGCCGCACTGGCCGGTGTCGCTGTCGATGTGATATTCGATAGTGTTTCAGTGGCCACCACTTACAAACAGAAACTGGCGGAAGTAGGCATTATTTTCTGTTCCATCTCGGAAGCTGTACATACTCACCCTGAGCTTATTCAGAAATACCTGGGGTCTGTTGTTCCGGTCGGCGACAATTACTTTGCGGCTTTGAATTCCGCAGTATTTACCGACGGTTCTTTCTGCTTCATTCCGAAAGGCGTCAAATGCCCCATGGATTTATCCACCTATTTCCGCATTAATACGGAAGGTTCCGGACAATTTGAAAGAACGCTGATCATAGCGGAAGAAGGTGCATCCGTTTCCTATCTAGAAGGCTGCACTGCTCCACGATTCGATACGAATCAACTGCATGCTGCTGTTGT
This sequence comes from Proteobacteria bacterium ST_bin16, assembly GCA_002083595.1. GTDB lineage: Bacteria > Pseudomonadota > Gammaproteobacteria > Burkholderiales > Nitrosomonadaceae > Nitrosomonas. The sequence continues at coordinate 2,817 of MSXT01000055.1, forward strand.
TGAACTGATCGCCTTGGATAATGCGGATATTAAATATTCAACGGTACAAAATTGGTATGCCGGTGATGAAAATGGTGTCGGCGGTATCTATAACTTCGTCACGAAACGAGGACTGGCCAAAGGCGTCAATTCGCGGATTTCCTGGACGCAAGTGGAAACTGGCTCTGCGATCACATGGAAATATCCCTCTTGCATTTTGCGCGGCGATAACTCTGTCGGCGAATTTTATTCAGTCGCGGTCACGAACAATTATCAACAGGCCGATACCGGCACCAAGATGATCCATATTGGAAAAAACACACGCAGCACCATCGTCAGCAAAGGCATCACCGCAGGTCATTCCAATAGCAGCTATCGCGGGTTGGTGCGGATCGCGCCAACTGCGGAAGGTGCACGCAACTATTCGCAATGCGACTCCATGCTGATCGGTGATCAATGTGGCGCGCATACGTTTCCGTATATTCAGGTGCACAATAACAGCGCCAAGGTTGAGCATGAAGCTTCCACGTCAAAAATCGGTGAAGATCAGCTCTTTTACTTTTCACAACGCGGCATTGACGCCGAAGAAGCTGTCTCAATGATTATCAATGGTTTCTGCAAAGATGTATTTCAACAATTACCCATGGAATTCGCGGTTGAAGCCACCAAGCTTCTGAGCTTCAAGCTGGAGGGCAGTGTCGGATGATTATCGCAAATAGTCACACCATCCTTTCGGTGCAAGGTCTGCGCGCCAGCATCAACGGCACTGAAATTCTCAAAGGAATCGATCTCACGGTCAAAAGTGGTGAAATACATGCCATCATGGGCTTGAATGGATCGGGTAAAAGCACTTTTGCCAAAGTACTGGCTGGCCATTCCGCGTATGAAGTCACTGGCGGATCGATTCAATTTGCAGATAAAAACTTGTTGGAATTACCCCCCGAAGAACGCGCTCGTGCCGGATTATTTCTTGCTTTTCAATATCCGATTGAAATTCCAGGCGTAGCCAACACGCAATTCCTTCGCCTTGCCTATAACACGGTGCAAACACAACGCGGCAAAGAAGAATTGGATCCGCTCGAATTCGACGATTTTGTCCGTGAGAAAATGAAATTACTGGAAATGAAACCTGATTTCCTCGACCGCAGCGTCAATGAAGGCTTTTCCGGTGGTGAAAAGAAACGTAACGAAATCTTGCAGATGGCGTTACTGGAACCCAAATTGAGCATACTGGATGAAACCGACTCGGGTCTCGATATCGATGCGCTCAAAATCGTCGCCAATGGCGTCAACCGGATCACCAACAAAGACAATGCAACGATTCTAGTCACCCATTATCAGCGCTTATTGGATTATATCGTGCCGGATTTTGTGCATGTTATGCAGGCCGGCCGTATTGTCATGACTGGCGGCAAAGAGCTCGCATTGGAACTGGAAACACGCGGTTATGACTGGATCACTACGAACAAGCAAACGGCTGCCGGAGTTAGCGCATGAGTGAAGCGATCAGTACCAGCTACCTTGAATGCCTGCTGAAGTCCTGGCAGGCGAAGCCGGCTGAATCACGCGCTTGGCTGAATCAATTGCGCGCCAAGGCCATTGATTGCGTCAGCACACAAAAACTGCCGACCAAGCGTGACGAGGAATGGCGCTTCACCGATATTTCGCCGCTCACTACCCTGCCCTATCGGCCATCTCAACCGGATTCGATCCTAAAAATAGAAGACATTCAGCATTTGTTTCTGAATGAGGCTAAAAATCGTCTGGTGTTTGTTGACGGTCACTTCTCTCAGTCATTATCGGCCATCACCGAACCAGCAGCACTGATCGCTGGAAATCTGTCGGCATTGTTATCTACACAGGCATCGATCCTGGAATCTCATTTGGGTCAGCACGTGCCATTTGACCACAATGTGTTTGCCGCATTGAATACCGCTTTTCTGCAGGATGGTGCTGTCGTCATCGTGCCTAAAAATACCGTCATTGCTGAACCGGTTCACCTGTTGTTCATAGCAACACAACATGAAGTTACCAGTTACCCGCGTTGCTTGTTAATCGGCGAAACGGGCAGTCATGTCACGTTGATTGAAGATTACGCTACGCTTCAGCATGCTGCTTACATTACCAATTCAGTCACGGAAATCAGTCTGGCTGGCAATGCGCATGCCAAGCATATTCGCGTACAGCGCGAAAGCGCACAAGCTTTTCATTTGGCGAATTGCGCGGTATCGCTCGCGCATGCCAGCAATTATCAATCGATCAGCATTTCGCTGGGATCGCAGATTTCCCGCTATAACCTGGATGTGCGTTTAACCGATGAAGCAGCTGAATGCACCATAGATGGATTGACTTTGATATCGGATCGCCAGCTGGCCGATACCCATACTTGTATAGATCATGCCAAACCGAATGGCACCAGCCATCAGCAACACAAGTGCATCGCCGATGACGCGGCGCACGCCGTGTTTAATGGAAAAATCATCGTACGCCCTCAGGCGCAACGCACAAACTCATCGCAGTCCAGCCGTAACTTATTGCTGAGTAAAACCGCACAAGTGGATACCAAACCGCAGCTGGAGATTTTTGCCGATGATGTGAAATGCTCGCACGGTGCAACGGTCGGGCAGCTCGATCAGGAAGAAATTTTTTATTTGCGCAGCCGGGGTTTGTCAGAAACGGCCGCACGCAATTTATTAACGTATGCCTTTGGTGCCGAAATTATCAGCCATATCCCTGTCTCTTCGCTGAGACAGCAACTCGAGCAAGCGGTACTCGATCAAACGCAGAGTAACCCATCATGACGCCAGCGAATGCTTCATTGAAATCTGACGTTTCTTCCAGCCCGGATTGGGAAAAGATCCGTGCCGATTTTCCGATTTTGCAACTCCACATTGATGGCAAGCCATTGACCTACCTTGACAATGCAGCATCCAGTCAAATGCCGCAACAAGTGATTGATCGTTTGGTGCGATATCAGACAACGCAACACGCCAACATCAACCGTGCTGTCCATTATTTATCCGAAGTCGCCACGCTGGAGTATCACAACGCGCGCTGCAAGTTGCAGCAATTCATCAATGCGCGCGAAGACCGGGAAGTCATTTTCACCAGTGGCACGACCGATTCCATTAATCTGGTGATGCATGGTTATGGCCGGAAATTTATCAAAGCAGGCGATGAAATCATTCTGACCACATTGGAGCATCACTCCAATATCGTTCCGTGGCAAATGCTGGCTAACGAGAAAGGCGCAACAATCCGTGTTGTTCCAATCAATGACAAGGGCGAACTGGAAGTCGATGAATATGAGAAATTATTTAACGAACGCACCAAGTTTGTCGGCCTGATCCACGTATCCAATGCACTCGGCACCATCAATCCCATCAAAGGTATGATCGATTTCGCGCATCGGCACGGTGTTCCGGTATTGATTGACGGCGCACAGGCAGCACCGCATATCACCATCGACGTGCAAGCGCTCGATTGCGATTTTTATGCCTTTTCCGCTCATAAACTATGCGGCCCGACCGGTATCGGCATTCTTTATGGCAAAGCGGCCTTGCTTGAAGCGATGCAGCCCTTTAAAGGCGGTGGTGACATGATCACTTCCGTCACATTTGAAAAAACGATCTATAACACCATTCCGCATAAATTCGAGGCTGGCACGCCACCCATCGCTGCCGCCATCGGTTTCGGCGCAGCCGTTGACTATTTGACGGCAATCGGTATCGAACAAATCGCTGCGTATGAATTAGGATTACTGGAGTATGCGACGGCATGCCTCAACGACACTCCCGGGGTCAGGATCATCGGCACCGCCGCAGAGAAAACTGCGGTCATCTCCTTCGCCATCGACGGCATTCATCCGCACGATATCGGCACCATCCTGAATCAGGACGGCGTTGCAGTCCGTACCGGACATCACTGCGCCCAACCCGTCATGCAACGCTTTAATGTACCGGCCACTTCCCGCGCCTCATTTGCTTTTTATAATAAGAAAACAGAAGTCGATGCTTTGGTGGCGGGCATTAAAACTGTCCAAAAGATTTTTTTATAATGCATACCAATTCATTGTATCAAGAGGTCATCCTTGACCATAACCGGAAACCGCGCAACTACGGCAAGTTGGACCATGCCAGCCATCATGCCACCGGGCATAATCCGCTCTGTGGTGATCGCCTCGATATTACGCTGCAACTGGAAGATGATCAGATCAACAACATCGCGTTTCAAGGCGAATCCTGCGCCATCTGCAAAGCATCCGCTTCGATGATGACTGCAGCAGTCAAGGGAAAATCGCGTGAAAATGCGGAGATACTGATTCATGAATTCCGTGAACTGGCTACCGGAAAACTGGATACCAATCAACCGCATCATCTAGGCCGGTTGACTGTTTTTTCCGGCATACGGGACCTGCCGACACGGGTTAAATGCGCGATTTTACCGTGGCATACATTACATGCTGCGTTGAATTCGCTCGACGGTGCATCGACGGAAGCAGACGATTCCGCGCCACCGATACCGAATCATTCTTAATGTAACAAAACAACGTTCAACGCTAGGCTAGGTTCGTATGCTGTTGACTCGATCTCATATTACGGCCCTGTATAACCTCACCGATTAACTGCTGGATTCAATATTACCACCCATCCAAATGCCAAAAATTGCTGATATTGAAGGTACGCCGAATAAAAACGCTTTGAAGTTTATCCTCAAGGAACCACTGACTTGGGGGGTTGCACGCTCGTACGATAACGCCGAAGCTGCCAAGGACGATCCATTGGCCTCCGCGCTATTCGATATCGATCATGTCACCAATGTTTTTTACATCGATCAATGGATCACCGTCACGCAAGACGGAGATGCCAATTGGCAGGATCTGGCACGCGAAATCGCCGATCCTATCCGTGCAGCGCCAGCCGCTACGGCGCAGTCCGCCGAAACCGTAGCGGCTGCGAGTAATGCACTCGCCGATTTAAGTCCGGAAGATCAATTGCGTCTGGAGAAAATCAATGTCATGCTGGACGAGGAAGTGCGTCCGTACTTACAGCACGACGGCGGCGATTTACATATCCTGGGACTGGAAGGCAATATTTTGCGCATTCATTATCAAGGCGCATGCGGCACGTGCCCCAGCTCGATATCCGGTACCCTAAGGGGAATTGAGAATATGCTGAAAACACTTGAACCAGATATTCAAGTCATCGCCAGTTAACACTCCAATAAAAAAGGTGACCTCAGTCACCTTTTTTATTGGGTAGATCAAAGTGATTGATCAAACACGCTTTCTGAATTCGTTGTTATGCGGATCAATTTCGATCTTGTCACCAATTTCCACAAAACCGGGAACCTGAATCTCATAACCTGTTCCCAGGAGCCGGGCTGGTTTCATGATCTTTCCTGTAGTATCGCCCCGCACCGCCGGCTCGGTATATTCCACGTCACGCACAATCGTATTCGGTAATTCAACGGAAATCGCTTTACCATCGTAGAAAGTGACCTGACACACATCTGTCATGCCATCGATCAGATAATTCAGAACATCCGACATATTGTCCGCTTCCACCTCGATCTGATTGTAATCGGCATCCATGAAAACATAGAGCGGATCGGCATAGTAGCTATAGGTACAATCTTTTCTATCGAGAACGACCAAATCAAATTTCTCATCCGCTTTGTAAACCGTTTCCGTCGTGGTACTGGAAAACAAATTTTTCAGCTTCATTTTAACCACAGATGCGTTACGGCCAGATTTGGTAAATTCCGCTCGTTGCACAACCATGGGATCATTACCAACCATGATGACGTTACCTGAGCGTAGTTCCATTGCGGTTTTCATATTTCTGTCAGTTCCAAAATTAAGTTATATGCAAAGTTGATGTTATGTTGCAGCGCCAACATCCGATTCAAAAACGGCGAATTATAGCTGATTTTCAACAAACTGCACTAGACCGGATGCTAAATCATCCTGCTCGAGTAATTGTTTAATCCATTTTTTATTATGCTGCATCAGCGACTCACGCAATGCCAAGAAGTTCATCCACACGGTAGCATCTAATGCCTTCCCGCCATTCCAGCAAAACCACATTTCGCGAACCACGCTGGCCATTTCCACCGGCATATCCGCGGTATAGATATCAAGAAATGCTTCCAGTTTTTTCCAGTGCGCGCCTTCCGCCTGCGGATAAATATTCCAGATAAAGGGATTGCCTGCCCACTGCGCACGTACAAAGGAATCTTCACCGCGCACAAAATTGATATCGCAACTCCACAGCAACCGATCGAAATCATTTTGCGCCATAAATGGAACGATCTGCACGGTTAACTGCTTCTGTTTGATGAATGATCCATTGGGCGAGGCAACATGACTTAAGATTGCCACGATGCGATCCGCCACACGCCCCTGCGGCACAATCAGCAAAACCGGATTTAAAGATGCTGACAAAAGCCTGATCAAGCTCTCGACCGGCGCTGTATCGTAACAAAACAGCGCGATGCGGATCTCATCGGGCCGGCGCTCACACAGGCCTTTTTGATCCAAAAATGCTTGTTCTGCAGTAACATCAAAAAATTCTCTTTGCGCCAGCAAACTCTTTTCCCGCAATAGTCCGCCTGTACCCGGCACAAAACCGGGAAAAAAGAATGTCTTGGTTAAAGGAAAGCGCGGATGAGGTGAAGGCAGGCTGTGATATTGCGCGACCCAAGGCTCGGCACTGAGATATTCCAGATTAATCCAGACGGGCTGCTTGTTCTTGCGCGCCATCGCGGCAATATACACATCAGGCAGCTCGCAGGCGAATGCCTCAATCACCACATCGGCCGGTTCAATATCCAGAAATGTCTTCTGCCAATGGCAGATTTCAACGCCTTGCACGTTTTGCTGTTGAATTTCCGCATTCACATCCGGTGCAATGCAGGAAAAACACAGCAAATCGTCGACCCATAACCGCACCATCTGATTATGATCCTGAGTCAATTGCTTTGCTAAGCGCCAACACACACCGATATCGCCAAAGTTATCGACAACCGTGCAAAAAATATCCCAGCGGCGTTGCATAAGCTTCTATATTAGAAAAACACTCTTCCGGCACGCATTGATAAAGACGTTACGCTATTCTGCACAACACTGTCAGCAGGATGTCGGCTCAATGGCCACCCTCATTCAGAATTTTTTCCTTCTGCTGTTCAAATTCCTGTTCCGTCAGAGCCCCTTGGTCGCGCAGTTGCTGTAACCGTTCCAATGCCGACAAATGATGATGTCTCTGCACGGAAATGCCCGTGTCTAATTCAGTGGAGGTAACCGGTCCGGTTTTCACGAAACCAAAAAATTTTCCTATTTTGGCGAGCAATACTTTGATCAAACGCCATAACTTCGGCAGTAACCAAATGGCAATGCCGATAAAAATGACCAGTAGGATGAGAAAGACTTCCGGGTGCTTTACTGCGGCCCACATTCCTGAAAACACCAAAAAATCACCGGTGAGCGAGGCTGACCAGTTGGTAAAAGGCTCGGGCGACGTATTGATCAACAATCTTGTTCCTGCTTTGGTCGCATGACTTGTAGCAGCCAAGCTGCCTCCCAGAATACCCGCTGCAATCTCAAGCGCCGGTGTCACATCGCCGACCGCGCCTGCCGCCAGCATGGCGCCTGCCGGAATTCGCACAAACGTTTGAATGGAGTCCCAGGCGGAATCCATTCCGGGTATTTTGTCGATAAAAAATTCGATGAAATACATCACGGCAGCAGCACCGATCACCAATGGATCCTCCAATACCGTCAGCTCGGCTGGCAGATCAATATGACCGGTCGAACCGCCCCAGCCCAGCACCAGCAAAACCGCATACAGATTGATGCCGCTGGCCCAGGAAACGCCCATCATCAAGGCGATTGTCGTCAGTAATGCTTCGTAATTTTCCATAATCTGATTTTCTTAATGAATACGTAGACTTATTCTTGATGGCAAAGATCAGCCGCCATGGATCAGAAGAATCGGGATATCCGCCGTGCGCACCACGCCTTCGGCAACACTGCCCAGCAACATACGGCTAAAACCGGATCGGCCATGGGTCCCCACAATGATCAGATCCGCTTGTGCATTTTTCGCTTCGGCGGTAATCACATGGGCGACTCGCTCTCCCTTGGCTTCGAGTAACTTTGTCTCCACCGGCACTCCGGCTTGCTTTAATTTCATCTGTGCTGCGGCAAGTATTTTCTCACCATTGCGTTTCAACGAATCGACCAGTTCGGCGTAATTGAGATAATTTTCCTCATCTAAATACCCGATATCCTCCAGTACATGCACCACTTCCACGCGTGCATTGTGCTGTTGCGCAAATTTAATCGCCTCGGCCAATGCGCGCCCGGATGTTGCACTGCCGTCAACCGGCACTAAAATTCGCTGATACATGACACCTCCGTGAAAGTAGTAATATATTCAGATACTTTATCAAAATGAGAAAGTTTGCGCATAACCCGGATAGTGACGGTACCGCATTGTATTTTGAAACAATAAAAATGCATACAGCGAATTTCTTTCTCCCAGTATGCCTGAACACCTGGAAAACCGGCCAATTCTTCAGTACACTTAATTTTGGTACCTTCTGCGTTCTTTATGAATGCTTGATTTACCGGATTATAAAATAATCAACTGAGAATCTTATTTTTCTCGTATCCACTGAACCCCATCGCATTTTACTATTCGTAGCTAGAAACGATACGGATACAGCGATTAAATCTACCGGGAAGATAGTATGCTGAATCAGTCAGAATTACAGAACAATAAGACGGCAAAGCTTTGGCCTCAAGCGTCATTACCACGTGTTTGTAAAGAGGCTTATTCATTATCGAATCTGCTGATTGTTATCATTATTGCCCTGAGTTTTGCCGGATGCGCTTCCCAGGAGCAACTTCCCGCCCCGGTTATTGAAACAGCACCCGTCACTGCTTCACAGGAAGAAAATCTGCGCAAGGAAATCGCTCGCCTGGAAAAATTGCTCGCGGAAAAAGACGAATTAATCAAGAATCAGCAAATACGCCAGAAAAATCAGGCGCAAGTACTGCGAGAAGTCAACAAGGAAGCAACGCGGGCGCAAGTGAAGCTGCACAGACTCGCAACCAAACCCGGCACCGCCTCTGCCATCGCGGAAACCGAGGTGGCACTGGCAAACCTGAAACAAACGAAAGTTTCTCCAGCAGACCAAGTGCTGCAAATTCAAGCCAAGCATTTGGTCGATACCGCCTCGGTGCTGTTTGCCAAGGATCAGTATGCCTCGGCCATGAATTATGTTACCCAGGCCAAGCAATTGATCAGTTTGATCACAACCCCCAATCACAAAAAAACAGCCGATGAAAATAGCTCGCTGCTGGAATTTCACAAACCGATAAAATTGCACACCAAGGCAAACATCAATTTACGCAAAATGCCAAGCGCCAAGGCGCAATTATTGACCACATTGAAAAAAAATACCGTGGTCATAGCAAATGCCAGTCAGGGTTCATGGTTACGCGTTCAAGTCAACGAGAAACAAGGCTGGGTTCTCAATACCGGTCTAGAAGCGAGCAAAAATCACCATCCTTAGCCAGGGAGCCGTTGAGGAATATTTCCGAGGGGCAAAGCAGGCAAGAAAGGCAGTTTAGGCGTGTGAATGCATGATGCGGTTGTAGTTATCGCAGCGGCAACGCAAAGCGTTCTTTCAACGGCCCGCAAGCCTATGTGGTTGAATCGGATTTAGGTTGTACGCTGTACACTTGATCGCGCCCCGAGCGCTTAGCTTCATACAACGCGCCGTCGACCCTGGACAACAAAATGGTCAGCGATATGTCTTCCGGTTCACTTTGAATGACGCCGATGCTGAGCGTTACTTTGAGCGTCTTGTTGATCGCGCCGCAATGCACGCTTGCTGCATGCGCCCGGATGCGTTCCGCAGTCTTCAGCGCTTCACTGATGGCGGTATCCGCCAGAATGATAATGAACTCGTCGCCGCCAAAACGGGCTGCAAAATCGACGTTGCGGATCGATTGCGAGATCTTTTTTGCAATCCCTGCAATGATTTCATCCCCGGCGACATGCCCGAGGCTATCGTTCAATGTTTTGAAATGATCGACATCGATCATCAGGACGGAAAACGGCCGCTTGTTGCGCTCGTATCGTGCCAACTGATCAGTGATGATGGCATTCAGTTTATTGCGATTAAATAGCCCCGTAAGGCTGTCGGTAACCGATAGCGTTTCCAAGAGCGCGTTCTTTTGCTGCATGGCAGCACTCGCTTCCTCGATTTTCGCTTGATCCAGACGCAACTGATTTGTCATCTGATTGAACATCTGCGTCAGCTGCCCAAGTTCATTTCGCTGCGTGCTCGTCAATTCAACGTTAAGATCCCCTTGCACAATCTTTCCGGTGGCATCGATCAATCTTCGCAATGGAACAACAATCGCATGACTCATTTGGAACGCGATGGCGGCGACCACCAGGATGATGATACTGATCAGACCCACGAACAAATTGCGCTGCTGCTCCCAAAACGCATAGATCAATTGATGGCTTCTGGTCGCAATAATAGTAATCAGGGGTTTCTCCGACACATACGCCAGACCGGCAACTTTTTCCTGCCGCAATCCCCGGAATATCTCGTATTCTCCCGGGTTATCGCGCAACCGTTTTATTACCTCTGCATCAAGCGACACCGGGTTATCCGGATTGACAATGGCGGCATCGCTGGCCAGCATGACGTTGCCATCCTTATCCAGGAGCAGAACATCGCCAGGTGGCGATTTGATCTTATCCTTTAAATTTGACTGGATATCGCGCAAATCAAACGTCACGATCAGCGCACCCAAAATAAAATCATCCACCGACAATATGGGCACCGCGATGCTCAGCACGGCCGTTGCATAATCCGCATTCCACTGCGGTGGCCCAACAACTTCTCCTTGAGTCGACGCATCTTGCGGCCAATCCGGCGAGAGTTTCACCGGGAAAGGCGATTCGACGTTGCTGGCGAGTATTCCTCCTTCCACATCGACCACCGTTAATTCCAGAACGGTTTCCAGCCGTTTATGCACGGATTGCAAGTACAGTTCTAATCCCTTCCGCTGCACTTTGAGTTTGTTTTTCCGCGCTTGCGCTTGATTGTCTCGCGACAATCCCTCGATCAGAATCTTGGATGTCGCCAGTTCCCGGACCGTCAGAATCTGTTCCTTAATCCACAGCTCCAGTTCCCGGCTGGCATAATTGGCCAAAGCACGCAACTCGCGGGTGACATTCTCGTTGATCATCGTTTCGTTTTGCTGAAACGACAATATGCCCAATCCCAGTGAAGGGATCAGTGTGGCCAGAATGGAAAAAACGATAATCTTGCTTTTGATACTTTTCAAGATCAATCCCGCAAGGTTATAGGAAACTATGCTGTATGAAGTGCAACCGGCTGTTTATCCGGGTAATTACTCATTTGATAGCCCTGCCACAACCGGCCCGCGATAAACGTCGCAATAGCATTGGCTTGCTGTTGCAGATTGGGATTGCCCAGTTCTTCGGTTGTCTCTTTGAACAGTTGCAACCAGCGTTCAAACAATGCCGCGTTGAGATCGGGCAAAGCAATATGCTTAGGCATCGGTGCGCCGCGGAACCGGCTGGTGCCGCGCAATTGCGCCGACCAGAAATTGATCATCTGCACAAAATGTGCATCCCAATCGATGACATGCGCCTCGAAAATGGGTCCCAGTCCGGGATCTTTACGGGCTTTTGCGTAAAATGTATGAACCAGGTTTGCTATTTCTTCTTCAGTATATAAACTAGGATCCGGCATTGGAAATGGCGATTGACTCATAATGTATTGAAATTACCTCAGTGCTGATTAAAAAGAATTGATCCATGGCTGAGATGGATTGTGACAGTGCTGCACAGATACTATTGTCAAGCGTATCTGATGATGGAAACTAGTTTATCTTCGGTTTTCCGGATTGTCCAACTTTGCAGCAAATTAAGCGGTTTTGTACCGCACTGGTCATGGTAAACCCCGCTGGTTATCAGGGAGATAGGGATCAAAATGAAAAATTTATACGGCAAAGCATTGTTAACCGATCCGGGATTCACAAAATCAACGGCATTTACGCGAGAAGAGCGTGAACGGTTCGGTCTACGGGGATTACTGCCCTACGAAGTGGCCAGCATGCGTAAACAAATTGAACGCGTCTTAGGCAGTATGCGTTGCAAAAGCAGCGCCATAGAAAAATACATCTTTCTAAATGCCTTGCTGGAGCGCAACCAACGGCTTTTTTACCGCACCATGATCGACCACATCGAAGAAATCATGCCGTTGGTCTACACCCCCACGGTCGGCGAAGCTTGCAAGGAATTTGCACACATCTTCAGAAAACCGCAGGGATTCTATATCACACCTGAAGATCGCGGCGAAATCGCCACGATTCTGAAAAACTGGCCGGAAGAAGATATCCGCGTCATTGTCGTGACGGACGGAGAGCGCATCCTGGGTTTGGGCGACTTGGGCGCGAACGGCATGGGCATACCGATCGGCAAAGTGGCTTTATACGTCGCCTGCGCCGGCATTCATCCGGCGCAATGCATGCCAGTCATGCTCGACGCCGGTACGAATAACGTAGCGTTACGCGAAGATCCGCTTTACCTGGGTTATCCCCATCCCCGCATTGACGGTGCTACCTACCGTGCCTTGGTCGATGAGTTCGTCCAAGCCGTGCAATTACGTTTTCCCAATGCCGTCATACAGTTTGAGGATTTCCTGACGCCCCACGCATTTGAATTTTTGGAACGCTACAGCGGACAAGTGCGCTGCTTTAACGACGATATCCAAGGCACTGCCGCCGTTACATTGGCGGGCATTTACACCTCGTGCCGCATTACCGGAAAGCAATTCGCCGATCTGAATATCATGTTTCTCGGCACAGGATCGGCCGCCAGCGGAACCGCGGAATTGGTCGTGGATGCGTTTGTCAAAGCCGGACTCAGCGATGCAGAAGCGCGGAAACGGTTATGGTTCATCGATCGGAAAGGATTAATAACCACGGCGAACGAGAACATCAAACCGCGCATCAAACCGTTCATTCAAGCCCATGCGGCGTGCAGTTTTGCCGATGCCATCGGCGAGATCAAACCGGATGTGTTAATTGGCGCAACCGGTGTGGCCGGTACGTTCAACGAAACCATTGTACGCAGGATGGCGGCGGTGAATGAGCGCCCGGTGATCATCGCCCTGTCGAACCCGACCTCTCATACCGAATGCACCGCAGAACAAGCTTATCAGTGGAGCGACGGGCGGGTTATTTTCGCCAGCGGCAGCCCGTTTGACCCGGTGCGCTATGGCGATACAGTTTTCAAGCCGGCGCAGGGAAACAACGCCTATATTTTCCCGGGTATCGGCCTGGGTGTCACCGCCAGTGCTGCGCGGCTGGTGACGCAAAGCATGTTTCTGGCCGCCGCCGAGGTGCTGGCAAACACGGTTACTGACTCGGAAATCCGCAATGGCTCGGTGTATCCGGCATTAACCCGGGTACGCGACGTATCGCTCGCGATTGCGGTAGCCGTTTGCCGGGTGGCGATGAATGAAGGATTGGCGGAAGCGGCGTTACCGGAAGATTTGAACAGCTATATCCGGCCGCTGATGTATGAACCGGATTACTAAAACCGATGCATTACCGCTGCACCGCCACAGTTCATGCGAATAAATTGGTGACGCCGTCCAATCCGACATAATCGATCGAATACGTCGCCTGTTGTTTGACAATCGGCTTAGCACGATAAGCAATGCCAACGCCTGCCTCGGCCAGCATCGCCAGATCATTGGCACCGTCTCCGATGGCGATGACCTGTTCACGCTGTATTCCCAGTTCCGCGCAAACTTGCTTCAGCACTTGCGCTTTGCCTTCTCTGCCGATAATTTCTCCAACTACCTTTCCGGTCAGCCGGTCATTGTCTATTTCCAGCACATTGGCTGCGGCAAAATCGAGTTGCAATTTTGTTTTGATCCGCTCGGTGAAAAATGTAAAACCGCCGGAAATCACCATGGTCTTGATGCCGGATTGCTTTGCCAGCTGTAGCATTCTTTCCGCGCCCGGACTGAGCTTCACACGCTCATCGTAGACTTTCTGTAAGTCATCCTGGTGCACGCCGCGCAATAAAGCCGTACGCCGTGTCAAACTTTCCTCAAAGCTGATCTCACCGCGCATGGTTTGCACGGTGATGGCGGCCACTTGCGGTTTGATCTGCTGCATGTCGGCAATTTCATCAATCGACTCAATTGCTAGCAAGGTCGAATCCATGTCCATTGCAATCAATTTGAAGTCGGAAAGTTTCGTTGCCGCATTTACGAACGCAAAATCCAGCTCGGCTTGCGCGCAATATTCCGCTACTGCATCGGAATGCGTTGCATGGGTCAACCGGAAAGCTTGCCCAGTAATCCGCTCGATAGCGTCGGCATGCGCTAACTTCGCCAGCTCGCGCAGATCGCTGTTGTTAACATCCAATCCTTGGATAATCAAATTCATAAGGTCGTAAAACGTACTAAATGCAGTATTTCAGGTTGAAAAGACTATCAGGCGTTACCGTCCCATTCCATAATCTGATTCCGGCCTGCGTGCTTGGCGGCATAGAGCGCCGAATCAGCAGCTTTAATCAGATCGCGCGGATCGCGTAATTGCGCCGCATTTTCCAGATATCCGGCGACACCGATCGAAGCGGTAATACGAATGGTGCTGCGGCCGTCAAATTTATACGCGATGTCCGCGATAGAATCTTTTAGCCGGGCAATGAGATTTCTTGAAGCCGCCACCGCCGTGCCGGGAAGAATCAAAGCAAACTCCTCTCCCCCATAACGGCTCAGGGTGTCATCTTGACGGATTTGATCGAAAACCGTTTTGACCACCATGGCCAATAATGAATCTCCCGCAACATGGCCATAGGTATCGTTAACATTCTTAAAGTGATCAAGGTCGATGATGGCGATCGTCAACGGCAGATTGTATTGCACCGCCAGATTGAATTCGCGCCGTAACGTTTCGTCAAAATAAGTGCGATTATAAGCGCCGGTTAAACCATCCCGCTGCGATTTATCTTCCAGATCGCGCATCCGGGATAAATCATGAATCATCAGCAGTTCTTTCGCTTCGGCAAGAATGCCACTGACTTCCGCTGGATCGTGAATGTTCATTTCAAATAAGTCTTCCACCGCATTCAGCCCGACTTCCATGATTTTAATGACGTCGATGAGAACATTCGCGTCAAATCCGAGCCAGTCTTGCGCCGCTTGGTTTAGCGCGGTCATTTTTTCAGTCTCATGCGGATAGAGAAAGTAGTCGGCCAGATAGCGCGAGACTGCCAGACACGATTGCAGCGTCGGCCCCAGACTCTTGGGTTCCGGCTGCGAATGGCTATTGATGCAGGACAACGCGATGTAATCCGGAATATGCCATCTTTTCAGCAACGCATAACCCAGCTCATCATGCCCCGCGCCGAATACCTCGCGCTCGCTATTCAGCAAAACATCATGATCCGAAGTCGACGCAAAAACCTTGCCGTATTCTTCCGGCATAATGACCCAGAAAGCCAGAATGCCGATTTCTTGAATTAATCCGGCCAGAAATAAGTCGTCCAGATAATTCAGCTCGAGTTTTTCTCCCAGTGCGCGCGCGGCAAGCGCCGACGCAATGGAGCGGCGCCAAAAAATCGTACTGTCAAAAACCGCGCCCTGATCCGGCGCCGGGTTTTTCATCAGTGAATGGGTCAGTGAAAAGGATAAGGCGATCACAAGGACGGTGTGCGTACCCAGAATACTGACGGCTTGACGGATATTGGTTGCCACCCGGCGGGATTTATATAACGGAGTGTTTGCTGTACGCAACAGTTTTGCCGACAGCACAGGATCCAATGAAATATATTGGCAAACGGCACCGATATCGGCATCGGGATCGTTCGCCATTTCAATTATTTTGACGGCCACAGCCGGTAAACTAGGCAGCGCCGTGCAATGATTCAATCGCCTTTTCAATGCATCATCAATCACTTATTATCCTTCGTGTTAGATAATAATCATATATTATTGAATAATATGATAATTGTTGCTGATTATAAAATAAAGACAGTATATTAACTTATTTTAATTTACGCCATTCGCAATAATTCGCAGGCGTTTCCCGCCTATTTCCTTTACAGCAGTACAACTATTCAGCTTTTCCATTAAGCTGATGTTATGATGTTATTTGACGTGTGTTGACACTATTTTGCTTATCGCGGGCATAGTGATTACACGATAACCGGTTGTACTCATCGATTAAATTACATAAGCAAATGGCTCGCAAGAGCATTCTGGATGAAGGAGTTTAATGTGGAATTTGGAATAAAAATAGGCACCCCGGAAAAACAACGCGGCGCCTGCGCAGTCATCGGTATTTTTGAATCAAGAAAACTGTCGGATTCAGCAAAAGTTCTGGATAAAATCACCCAGGGATATATCAAAAATATCCTGGCATCGGGCGACTTGGATGGTAAAGCGAATACTTCGCTGCTATTGCATAACGTGCCGGATACCTTATTTAAAAGAGTATTGCTGATCGGTCTGGGCAAGGAACAGGAATTCAAGGAAAAAACATTCTTGTCGGCGCTCGGCACCACGTTGAATGCGCTGCAAAAAACCGCAGTGGCCGATGCCACGCTGTTTTTATCCGATTTTCCCGTCAAGGACAAAACCAATGCCTGGAAAGTCAATCAGACCGTCATTGCCGCTATCAGCAGCGGTTACCGTTTCGATCAGCTGAAAAGCAAACCGGATAATAACCAGAGCAGCCTGCGTAAACTGGTCTTGTGCATTGACAACCGCACCGAGCTGGCCGCTTGCGAAGCCGCCCTGCAACAAAGCATAGCGATTGCACACGGGATGAATCTGGCCAAGGATTTAGGCAACCTCGCGCCGAACATTTGCACCCCCACGTATCTCGCCAAGCAGGCCAAGGATCTTGCCAAATCGCACAAATTGAAAGCCTCCGTGCTGGAAGAAAAAGACATGGAGAAACTCGGCATGGGTTCTCTTTTGGCAGTCGCACGCGGCAGTGAGCAACCGGCTAAACTGATCGTGCTGGAATATCACGGCGCAGCCAAAAAAGACAATCCAGTGGTTCTGGTGGGTAAAGGGGTGACCTTCGATACCGGCGGCATCTCGCTCAAACCCGCTGCCGAAATGGATGAAATGAAGTTCGACATGAGCGGCGCCGGCAGTGTATTGGGTACCCTGCAAGCAGTCGCGGAAATGAAGCTGCCCATCAACGTGGTGGGAATTATCCCGGCCACCGAAAATATGCCCAGCGGCAATGCTACCAAGCCGGGCGATGTGGTCACCAGCCTGTCCGGCCAAACCATCGAGATTCTCAACACCGATGCGGAAGGACGGTTGATTCTATGCGATGCGTTGACTTACGCGGAGCGCTATAACCCGAAAGTGGTGATCGATATCGCCACATTGACCGGCGCATGCGTCATCGCGCTCGGCAATTTCACCACCGGCTTGATGAGCAACGATGACAAGCTGGCGCAAGAACTGCTGGCCGCCGGAGAGCAAGCTGCCGACCGCGCCTGGCAATTACCGTTGTGGGATGAATACCAGGATCTGCTGAGAAGTAACTTTGCCGACATCGCCAATATCGGCGGACGTGCTGCAGGAACCATCACAGCGGCGTGCTTTTTGTCGCGTTTTACCAAGAAATACCGTTGGGCGCATCTCGACATCGCAGGCACGGCATGGAAATCCGGCAAAGACAAAGGCTCAACCGGACGTCCGGTGCCGCTGTTGACGCAATTCCTGATTTCACAAGCGAAAGCAACCAGCTAGCGGTCTTCCGCACCGCTGATTAATTTGTGGCTCGCGCTGAACAAGCTGAATCATCTGCCTCGGTCATGAATTAATCAGCCGTTATGGAACGTACAAAAAACAAACTCACGATCGGGTACTCAACCGGACAGTGATGCGATGACACAGATTTATTTTTATTCGGGATCGGGCAATAAGTTACAAACGGCTTGCCGGCTTTGCGCCAAGGCGTTGCAACAACATATGAAAATATTGATTTATACGCCCGATGCCACCATGCTCAAACAATTGGATGAACTGCTATGGACGTTCTCGCCCACCAGCTTCATTCCACATTGCCATATCCGCGAAGACAGTGCGCTGGTCAGCGCCACGCCCGCGATTCTGAGCGACCGCATACCACCGGATATGCCATTCGATGTTCTGCTGAATCTGCACCGTGAGCAACCGCCCTCTTTCGATCAATTCAACCGGCTCATCGAAATTGCGGATAATTCGCCGGAAGACAAGCAAGTGGCGCGTGAACGCTATCGTTTCTATAAAGATGCCGGTTATCCGCTACAACACTTCCAGCTGGATGATTAAATGAAACCGTTGCAACCGTTGATTTTCCTATCATGAGTGACGACAAAACCGCAGTGGATTTCGACGATACCGAGATCATGGTCAAGTTCCGCAGCTTGCTGGGCAAATACCAGAATCACGGCAAGATCGCAGGCACCGCACCCGTCGGCAAAGCACCAGAAATCGATAAAACAGCCCCTGTGATGGGCGTGGATGCAATACCGCTGCTGACCGAAGCCGTGTTTCTTCATCCCGCCGTGATACAACCGCAACCGGCGCGCTTAACACCCATCCGCCAGATTCTCGATGCCGCATTGGAAGATGCGCATATCGACATGGACGTGCAGGACCGGAAAGCGCTGGCGCATGCGCTGGAAACCCGCTTGTCCAAGCAAATTAAATAGCCGCCGCTACACCGTACTTCTTTTTGCTGGCATCCGCTTCTCCGGTTGCTGCACAGCAGTCATCGCTCTTATTGTCCGCAGCAATACCCCATCCGTTATAATGGCGATCTTTTGCGCTATTCAATACCACTCAAAATCCATGGAACTCGAAAAAAGCTTTGACCCGAAACATATTGAAGATCGCTGGTACTCCATCTGGGAATCGGCCGGGTATTTCAAACCGCATGCGGCAACCGGCCAATCCGCTTACTGCATCATGCTGCCACCGCCCAATGTCACGGGCACACTGCATATGGGGCACGCCTTCCAGCATACGTTGATGGATGCGCTGACGCGCTATCACCGCATGCTGGGCGACAACACACTGTGGCAACCGGGCACCGATCATGCCGGTATCGCCACGCAGATTGTCGTTGAACGCCAATTGGATCAACAGAAACTCGATCGCCGCACCATGGGACGGGAAGCGTTTCTGGAGCGGGTATGGCAATGGAAAGAAGAATCCGGCTCCACCATCACGCGGCAAATGCGCCGTCTGGGCACTTCCTGCGACTGGACGCGCGAACGTTTCACCATGGATGCCGAATTATCGCGCGCCGTGACCGAGGTATTCGTGCGTTTGTACCGTGAAGGACTCATTTATCGCGGCAAGCGCTTGGTGAACTGGGATCCGGTGCTGCAAACCGCAGTGTCCGATCTGGAAGTGGTATCGACTGAGGAAAACGGCTCGTTGTGGCACATCCGCTATCCGCTGGAGCAAGCCGATGGCATGCACACCGAACCAACGGAGGCGTTGATCGTCGCCACCACTCGCCCCGAAACCATGCTCGGCGACGTAGCCGTGGCCATGCATCCGGACGATCCGCGCTACCAGCATCTGATCGGACGCCATGTGCGCTTGCCGCTATGCGAGCGCACCATCCCCATCATCGCGGATACGTATGTCGATCTGGAATTCGGCACCGGTTGCGTGAAAATCACTCCGGCGCACGATTTTAACGACTATCAGGTTGGCCAGCGGCATCATCTGGTACCCATCAGCATCTTTACGCTGGATGGAAAAATCAACGATCTGGCGCCGCTTGACTATCAAGGCATGGATCGCTTCGATGCGCGTAAAAAAATCGTGGCCGACCTGGAAGCGCAGGGTTTTCTGGCCGAAACCAAACCGCACAAACTGATGGCGCCGCGCGGTGATCGCACCAACACCATCATCGAACCGATGTTGACCGATCAATGGTATGTCGCGATGGAAGGCTTGGCCAAGCGCGGTTTGGACGTTGTCGCTGACGGCAAAGTGAAATTCACGCCGGATAACTGGACACATGTCTACAACCAGTGGCTGGAAAATATCCAAGATTGGTGTATTTCGCGCCAATTATGGTGGGGACACCGCATTCCGGCGTGGTACGACGAAGACGGCAACGTCACGGTCGCATACAACCTGGAAGAAGCGCAACAGCTTTCCGGCAAGCGCGATCTGAAGCAGGACGACGATGTGCTGGATACCTGGTTCTCGTCCGCGCTGTGGCCCTTTTCCACCTTGGGTTGGCCGGATGACACGGCGGAATTGAAAACTTTCCTGCCGACCTCGGTGCTGATCACCGGGTTCGACATCATATTCTTCTGGGTTGCGCGCATGGTCATGATGTCGCTGCACTTCACCGGCCAGGTACCGTTCCGGGAAGTGTATATCACCGGCCTGATCCGCGACGCCGAAGGCCAGAAGATGAGCAAATCCAAAGGCAATGTGCTCGATCCGCTCGATTTGATCGACGGTATCGCATTACCCGATTTGATCGCCAAGCGCACCACCGGCTTGATGAATCCCAAACAAGCCGAATCGATCGAGAAAAACACCCGCAAGCATTTCCCCGACGGCATCCCGGCGTTCGGCACCGACGCCCTGCGCTTCACGTTCGCCAGCCTGGCGTCGCACGGCCGCGATATCAAATTCGATATGCAGCGCTGCGAAGGCTACCGCAATTTTTGTAACAAGTTATGGAATGCCACACGCTACGTACTGATGAATTGCGAGGGCAAAGATACCGGATTGGATGAGACACTGCCCCTCGCCTACTCCGCCGCGGATCAATGGATCATCAGCCGCTTGCAGCAAGCGGAGCAAGCGGTTGAACAGGCCTTTACCAATTACCGTTTCGACTTGGTCGCACGGGAAATCTACGAACTGGTGTGGGACGAATATTGCGACTGGTACGTCGAGCTTGCCAAAGTCCAATTAAATTCGGATCAAGACGCAGCGCAGCGAGCCACCCGCCGCACTTTGGTGCGCGTACTGGAAGCCATGCTGCGGCTGGCGCATCCGGTGATTCCGTTCATCACCGAGGAATTGTGGCAAACGGTCGCGCCGCTGGCGGGAAAATCCGGCGCCAGTATCATGTGCCAGCCATACCCGGTTGCGAATGCTTCGGCCATTAACCCGCAGGCCATCGAAACTATCGATTTGCTGAAAGAAATGATCAACGCCTGCCGCACCTTGCGCGGAGAAATGAGCGTGTCGCCCGCGCTCAAAGTGCCGTTGCTGGCCGCCGGTGACCAATCCCTGCTGTCCGGCTACGCGCCGTACCTGCTGGCTTTGGCGAAATTGTCCGGGGTGGAAATCCAACCGGGTGGACTGCCCGAAGCGGATGCGCCGGTCGCCATCGTGCGCGATTTCAAATTGATGCTGAAGATTGAAGTCGACGTAGCGGCGGAACGCG
The DNA here is from genome assembly GCA_002083595.1 of Proteobacteria bacterium ST_bin16. Taxonomy (GTDB): domain Bacteria; phylum Pseudomonadota; class Gammaproteobacteria; order Burkholderiales; family Nitrosomonadaceae; genus Nitrosomonas. Next base: position 24,313 of record MSXT01000055.1, read on the forward strand.
AGCGCCTGAGCAAGGAAATTACCCGCATCGAAACGGAAATAGCCAAAGCGCAAGCCAAGCTATCCAATCCGAGCTTTGTCGAACGCGCGCCAGCCAATGTGGTGGAACAGGAAAAAGAGCGGCTGACTGCATTCAGCACCAAACTGAACAGCTTGAAAGAGCAATTGCAAAAACTGAATTAATATTTCGCACACCAAGCCAGTTCATTCACCCGGCCGGAAAACGAACACCGGGCATGCAGTGCTTCGTTTTCTGAACCCTGGCTTGAATGTCGCGGCTGCCTTCGTACCCCAACAACCGGCTTACATCGAAAAAATGCTAAACTTTCACCCGCATCGACGAGAATCGGGTGGCTAGCCCAGAACCGCTAAATCTCGTCACTTAATATCTTAATAAGGAAAATTGTATGAACAGAACGCTTATGACAACATTATCGGCCGCGCTACTCTCACTATCCGGCATATCGCTTTCACACGCCGAAAGCGTGGCTGTTGAAGGTCGAGCTATTTTTATTGTGGATAACAGTGTGCCGGGTTCGCAAATCTTGGTGAAAAATCTCGCCAATGCCGCTGCGAATGCCTGTCTTATCAACGCGGGAACCAACCTGCTGGGTTTAGGCACGGACACGACCGCGACCGATATCGTCATCAAAAACGGTACCGCGGTAATCACCACCTATACCGCAACCCTTTCGGCCACCGACGTTAAGCTGGTCGATGTCACCAGCTGTCCGATCACCTCTGTCGTCGATCTGAGCGCATGCTATGCGACGGTTCATGATGGCAAACTGACGGTCCCCTGCCTCCAGTATGATGACGACGTCATTTCCGTCGTACTCGGACAACGCGGCAAATCGATGAATTTTGAATTTGAATCGTACAAACCCGGCAAAGGCCGCGGCCACGATCACGATTAAATAGCCGCGCAGCATTCAAATCAATTAAGAAGGCTCTGAACCGGTCAGAGCCTTTTCACAATTCATCGTGTCAGCAGAAGTTTGCACCAATGCCACGGTTAGCACAAAAACGCATAAGCATCATATCGAAAAAAACAACGGTAAAACGCTGGTGTTGGAAGTAAAAGGCGTCGGCGACGAACGCAACCGCACTAAACGCGCAGCGATGGCGGTATGGATCAGGACGGTCAAGGATCAAGGCGGTTTTGGGCAGTGGTGCTTCGATGTAGTGTTCGAACCGGCGAGAACGAGAGGTGTTTTGCTAAAACAGGTCAGCGAATGCAAGAACGGGGAATGAGCGCTTTTTTAATCAAATAATATGATGCAAAAATCTTGATTAATCGAGTGCTCCAATTTGATTGGCCATGCTGTCTTTATGCAGGGAACACCACTCGTGCCAAACTTTTCTGGCTTCTTCGATATTGCTGAAAGTCCACAGCACAACACCATCTTCGGTCATCAAGGTTGCCATTTTGTTTGGCCATTCTTTAATTAAGCAGTACATTATTTTTCCTTTGTAGTTACAACTGCGGCAAAGTGTAACCAAATAATGTGAAACTTATATGAATGAATTGTGAAGATTTTATGACACTATTCCGGTTTAAAAAATGTCAACCCAGCGCGCACAACCGCTCCGCATTGCAAAATTACGCAAATTCCTTATAGCAATTTATATTGAGTAGCCTATGATGATGAACTATATACAAAAACCTTAATCATCAAGAAGGGAGCAAAGTGCATGGTTAAATTAACAAAAATCCTGTTATGCAGCGGTGTTTTTTCGGTTGGATTGTTAGCGACTGCGAATGCGGCATTAGAGACGCGTTTGGGTGGTTTGGCTGTATATGATACGGATTTAAATATCACGTGGTTAGCGGATGCGAATTACGCTAAAACATCAGGGTATGATGCTGATGGTTTAATGAATTGGCATGATGCCAATACTTGGGCGGCGAGTCTTAGCATCGAGGGTGTTACGGGTTGGCGTTTGCCAGCAGTGGATACTACTTGTACTGGTTTTAATTGCAGTAATAGCGAGATGGGACATTTGTTCTACAACGAATTGGGTGGTAAAGCAAAGTCTCCTATCTCGTTGAGCTCCGATCCAGATCTTGCTTTGTTCACACACGTTCAGTACGGCTACTGGTCAGGTACGGGTTTTGCATCTGATCCGCATTTAGCGTGGCTTTTCCTATTCGATTACTACGAACGAAGCGGCGAGCAGTCTGTGGACTTCAGGAGCTACGTCTCTTACGCATGGGCTGTTCACGATGGCGATGTCGGCGCTGGACTTGTACCCGAACCAGAAACGTATGCAATGATGTCTATCGGACTATTGATGCTGTTTGGTTTTAGAAGATTAAAACAGTGTTAGCCACAGAATAATTCTTAGCACCATTAATCACTAACCCGTCCCAGTGACGGGTTTTTTTATGACTACAGCTCCCAAAGTCATGCAGGCTGGCGGCGATCCGCGCGAATGAAGCCTGAATATTGGAACAAGCCGGAATCGAATGTATACCTGCACACAGGATTGCACGCTATAAAAAATAAACATAACCACATTAATAGATGAAAGTAATTTACGATGCTGCCACGGATGCTATTAAAACAACAAAAGCAGCTCCTGGAAAAAATGGATTCATCATTAAACAGGCTGACGTTACATTCACCCTACGGCTAACTAGGATGAATTGCTGGCAGATTGGCGATAAAATCACGAAAAATAACGATACTGACAGATATTTTTCGTAGGAACATACACTTAAATGGCGCAGTTAGAAAATATTGAAGCAATTGAAAAACGTCTCTGGGGCAGCGCCGATAATTTACGCGCCAACAGCAACTACGCCAGCAATGAATACTTCATGCCCGTTATGGGGCTTATTTTCCTGCGTCATGCTTATAGCCGCTATCTGGCCGTAAAGCCGGATATAGAAGCCTCTTTGCCCTCCCGTGGCGGTGTTACCCGCCCGCTGACTAAAGAAGATTTCTCCAGCAAGGGCGCCATCTTCCTTCAGGAGAAAGCGCAGTTCGACTACTTGGTAAACCTGCCCGATGCGGACGACCGTGCCCAAGCCGTCATCGATGCCATGGAGGCTATCGAGGCCGATTACGAAACCCTGAAAGGCATCCTGCCCAAGAGCGAATACCAGGAGCTGGATAACGACGTGCTGGGCAATCTGCTGCGCACCTTCAATGACCCAGCCTTGAAGAAAGCTACGGGCGACATCTTTGGTCGCATTTACGAATACTTCCTGACTCAGTTTGCCAACCAAAGCGCCCACGACGGCGGCGAGTTCTTCACGCCCGTTTCACTGGTGCAGATGATCGTCAATTTCATCGAGCCCGATCATGGCTCAGTGATCGATCCGGCTTGCGGTTCTGGCGGCATGTTCGTGCAAAGCGCGCATTTCATCGAAAAGATGCACAAAAACCCGCAGGACGTAGCCACCTTTTATGGCGCAGAGAAAAACCCGACCACTATCCGACTGGCCAAGATGAACTTAGCCGTGCATGGTCTGGAGGGCAAAATCCAGAAGGCTATTTCCTATTACGAAGACCCGCATGATTTTCTCGGTAAAGCCAATTTCGTCATGGCCAATCCGCCATTCAACGTCGATGACGTGGATGCGGAGAAAATCAAAAACGACCCGCGTTTGCCATTCGGCTTACCCGGTGTGAACAAGAAAGGCGCGGTTTCCAACGGTAACTATCTCTGGATTTCGTACTTCTACAGCTACCTGAATAAGGAAGGCCGCGCCGGTTTTGTTATGTCCTCACAGGCATCCAGTGCCGGAGGGCAAGAAGCCGAAGTGCGCCGCAAACTGGTGGAAAGCGGCCACGTCGAAGGCATGATCGCCATTCGCTCCAACTTCTTTTATACGCGCTCGGTGCCTTGCGAATTGTGGTTTCTGAACAAGAGCAAGCCAGCAGGCAAGCAAGACAAAGTGCTGATGCTGGATGCGCGCAACGTCTACCGCAAGGTCACGCGCAAGATTTACGACTTCTCACCAGAACAACTAGCCAACCTGACTTCCATCGTTTGGCTTTATCGCGGGCAAAAAGACCGCTTCTTGGCACTGGTGGAAAGCTACCTCACACGCACACTTGAAGATGCCAAAGCCGCCAAACCCTCGATGGATGCCTTCATTGCATCGTTCGACAAACTGGCGGGCAAGCTGGAACAAGTTGAAGAAGAAACCAGTAAGGCCTTTGAGCTATTAGCCAGTGACATCAAAACCTTCGAAAATGCCATTGAGGCTGAAAACAGAGACTGGGAGAAAGCCCCGCGTGACAACGCGGGCTTGCTGAGAGCTGCCCAAAAGCTGGAGCCTTTGGCGGAAACCAGCCGTGACCTGATTAAACAAATTGACCAGCTCTACAAGCTCATCGAAAAACAAGCCAAGCAAAGCACCGAGAGAGGCCTGAACAGACTCATTAAAGAATTCGACGACGAACGCAAGGCAGCCATCGAGCAGCTAAAACAGGTGCGCTATATCTTCAAGCAAGCTCACTGGCTGCAAGAACGCTTCCCCGAAGCAGCGCTGCGCAATGTCGAAGGCTTGGTCAAGCTGGTGGACATTGGCGAGATCAAAGCCAATGACTGGAGCTTAACACCCGGTCGCTATGTTGGCGTCGCGCCGGAAGAAGAAGATGAAGATTTCGACTTCGAAGAAACGCTGCGCGATATTCATATTGAACTGAAAGGCCTTAACGAAGAAGCCGCCTTACTCGCCGCCCAAATTCAAAAGAATTTTGAGGAATTGGGTATATGAGCTGGGCGGAGAAAACCATTGGAGATTTAGTAGAGCTTCAAAGGGGGCATGACCTACCTGATTCCGCGAGAAAACCTGGCACAGTACCTGTCATTGGCTCAGCAGGTCTTACTGGCTATCACAATGTTGCGAAATCTAAGGGGCCTGGAGTAACGCTTGGTCGAAGTGGTGCGTCTATTGGCAAGGTAACGTATGTGCCGCAAGACTTTTGGCCACACAATGCTTGTTTATACGTTAAAAATTTTAAAGGCAATGATCCGAGATTCGTCGCCTACCTGCTCAGAACCGTCCCTCTTGCACAATTAAACTCTGGCGCAGCCCAACCCTCGCTGAATCGAAATTTCGTATACGGGGTGAAGATTAAATTTCCAAAGCCTACGGATCAGATGAAGGTCGTTGACGTATTAGACAAATATGACGACCTCATCGAAAACAACAAGCGGCGGATTGAATTGCTGGAAGACTCAGCGCGGCAGCTTTATAAGGAATGGTTTGTGCGCCTCCGCTTCCCCGGCCATGAACACGTCAAAATTATTGATGGCGTACCGGAGGGGTGGCAGAAAAAGCCGTTTTCTTCTGTGGCGGATTTTCTGAACGGCTTTGCCTTTAAGCCTAGCCACTTTGAAGAAGATGGCCTTCCAATTGTAAAGATTCCTGAGCTAAAGGATGGTGTTTCTGAAAAAACTCCAAGAAACTCTGGAGTAGATGTACCAACCAGTCTGCATCTTGAGGACGGTGATCTTTTATTTTCTTGGTCAGGCACTTTAGCCGTTAACGTATGGGCTTCAGGCCCAGCTTTGTTAAATCAACACCTTTTTAAGGTGAAGTCCACAGCCGAGCTTTCACGCTCGTTCTTGTTAGTTGCGTTAAGAGAGGCTATGCCTCAATTCATGAATGAAACAACCGGGGCAACTATGAAGCACATACGCCGTGCTGCCTTGGATAAAGTTCAAGTAATATTTCCGAGAGAGCATCTTCTTAGCGAGTTTGAGGACTTTGTAACAAATTGCTACGAGCAGGTAATCTACCTGTATAAACAGAATATATCCTTAACTCAAGCACGCGACATTCTCCTTCCTAAGCTCATGAGCGGGGAGATTGCAGTCTAATGGCTCCGCTTAATGAAGATACCCTGGTTCAGGCCACGACAGCCGATTATCTGGAAGAACAGCTCGGCTGGGACAGCATCTATGCCTACAACAACGAAACCTTTGGTGCCGAAGGCACGCTCGGGCGGCATTCCGATAAAGATGTTGTACTGACCCGCTATCTGGGCGAAGCACTGATCAAACTCAATCCCGGCCTGCCCGCTGCAGCCTATCAAGATGCGCTGCGCCAGATCACCGAAGCGCCTGTTACTGAAAATACGCTGCAAATCAATTCTGAGCAGTACGAGCTGGTTAAGAACGGCGTGCTGGTGCAGTTTCGCAATGCCAAGGGCGAGCTGGAGAAAAAGCGCCTCAAGGTTTTTGATTTTGAAAACCCCGAAAACAATCACTTCCTTTGTGTGCGTGAGCTGTGGGTGCGCGGCGATATTTACCGCCGCCGCGCCGACATTGTTGGTTTTGTAAATGGCCTTCCCTTGATGTTTATCGAGTGCAAGACCATTCACAAAGACATCCGCCATGCCTTTGAAAAGAATTTCTCCGACTACAAAGACACCATCCCGCATTTATTCCACCACAACGCCTTTGTGATTTTGGGCAATGGTGTGGATGCCAAGATTGGTTCCCTCTCCAGCAAATTCGAGCATTTCAATGACTGGAAGCGCTTGGCGGAGGAAGAAGCAGGCGTGGTGGATATGGAGACTTTGCTGAAAGGCGTTTGCAACAAGCGTAATTTTCTCGACCTGTTTGAGAACTTTATCCTGTTTGACGAAAGCAAGGGCAAGCTGGCCAAGATCGTTGCGCGAAACCACCAGTTTCTGGGCGTCAATCGTGCTATCGAAGCAGTTAAAACACGCAAAGAGCGCTTGGGCAAGCTCGGCGTATTCTGGCACACGCAAGGATCGGGCAAGTCTTATTCCATTGCTTATTTCGCCCGCAAGATACACCGCAAAATCGGCGGTAATTTCACTTTCCTGATCTGTACCGACCGGGATGACTTGGATAAGCAAATTTACAACACCTTTGCAGGTTGCGGGCTTGTCGATAACGATCAAGACCCATGCCGCGCCGGATCGGGCGATCATTTGCAGGCGCTTTTGAGCCAGCATAAATCCTATGTCTTCACGCTGGTGCAGAAATTCAATAAAGACGTTGACCCGAGCAAGCCATACTCCGACCGTGAGGACATCATTGTTATCACTGATGAAGCGCACCGCACACAATATGGCCGCTTGTCACTGAACCTGCGCAATGCGCTGCCCAATGCCAGCTATATCGGCTTTACCGGAACACCGCTGTTCAAGGATGACGAAATCACCCGCCGTGTGTTTGGCGAATACGTTTCTACCTATGATTTCCAGCGTGCTGTCGAGGATCATGCCACCGTTCCGCTTTATTACGATGCGCGCGGCGAAAAGCTGGGCATTGCTACCAATGAGCTGAACGAGAAAATCGCAGCCAAGCTGGAAGAGATCGAAATTGACGATCAGGATGTAACTGAACGTTTAGAGCGTGCGCTTCAGCGCGATTATCACATCATCACCGCGCAAAGCCGATTGGAGCAGATTGCAGAGGATTTTGTCGATCATTACAGCACCGGCTGGGAAAACGGCAAAGCCATGCTGGTATGCATCGATAAGATTACCTGCGTCCGTATTCACGCCATCATCTTGGAAAAATGGCAGGCCAAAATCGCCGAACTGGAAAAGCAGATTGCAAAACTCCCCGACGAACAATCCGTCATGGACATGCAGCGCAAACTGGCTTGGATGCGTGAAACTATCATGGCCGTGGTCGTGAGCGAGGAGCAAGGCGAAGTCGATAAATTCCGCAAGTGGGGCCTGGATATTACCCCGCACCGCAAGCTCATTAAAGAAGACTTCGAAACGCCAGACGGCAAACGTCTTGACGTGGAAAGTGCTTTCAAGAAAGAAGAGCATCCCTTCCGGGTAGCGATTGTTTGCGCTATGTGGTTAACCGGCTTCGATGTGCCGACCCTGTCCACGCTGTATCTGGATAAGCCACTCAAGGCACACACGCTGATGCAGGCTATCGCACGAGCAAACCGCGTGGCCGAGGGCAAGAACAACGGTTTGATCGTCGATTACTGCGGCATTCTCAAAAATCTGCGCAAAGCGCTGGCTACATTTGCTGGCCATACAGGCGGCGACGATACCACGGGCGACCCGCCACCAGAGCTTGACCCGGTAAGGCCGGAAGAGGAATTGCTGGCCGATCTTGAGGAATCCATTGAAGCAGTTCGGGCATTTTTGGATACCAAAAGTTTTCGGCTTGAAGATGTGCTGGAAAAAACAGGGTTTGAACGTAACAAGGCCATTGTGGAAGCCAAAGAAGCCGTCAACCAGAACGACGAAACACGCAAGCGCTTCGAAATTATCTGCCGCGAAGTCTCCAAAAAATTCAAGGCTTGCCTGACCATCAAAGCAATCAACAACTACCGCACCGCCTGCGATGCGATCAACATCATTTATAAAAGCTTGCAGGAAGATGTGGAGAAAGCCGACATCTCCGGCATTATGCGCGAGTTACACGCCATTATCGAAGAAAGCATCGAGCCCGTCAGTGGCGTGAAGGAACCGACGAGACTCTATGACATAAGCAAAATTGACTTTGAGCGCCTCAGAAAGGAATTTGAACGCTCGCCCGCCAAAAACACGACCGTGCAAAGCCTGAAAGAAGTCATCGAGAAAAAACTTCTCAGGATGTTGATGCAAAATCCGGCGCGTACCAATTTTCAAAAGCACTACGAAGAGATCGTCGAGGAATATAACAGCGAGAAAGACCGCGTAACAATCGAGGCCACGTTTGAAGCTTTGCTCAAGCTGGTCGATGCTTTGAGCGAAGAAGAACAGCGCGCCGTGAAGGAAGGCCTCTCAGAAGAATCTCTGGCGCTGTTTGACTTGCTACTGAAACCCAATCTCTCAAAGCAGGAAATTGATCGGATTAAGAAAGTTGCAGAAGGGCTATATAAGACACTAAACACGGAAATAGCCCGCATTCAGAATTTTGCCGCTAAACAAAGCACTCGGGATGAAATCAAAATAAAAATTAAGGATTTCTTATGGGATGAGAAAACAGGCCTACCAGAGAGCTTTGGACCCGATGAGGTTGACGAAAAGACTGAAGCTGTTTTCAAGCATTTACTGGTTTCACAGCGAAGTGGCATGCGCATTCACAACTAACCGTAAGATTTTTAAATTTTCCAGTAAAGGCGGCGAACCCGCACATTAGATAATAAGGTCCCGTGTTTAATGTGTTAACCGGATTTTCTTACATCAGCCTTACGCGAGACTAATAAACAAAAAAGCACTTAGCCATTTACAGGTTAAGCGCTTGTTTTTATTGGTGGCCAAGGGCGGAATCGAACCACCGACACAAGGATTTTCAGTCCTCATAAAATAGCATTTATCAGTGTTGATTGCTATTCTTCAAAAATACAAAATCCATATAAAACAAAGATAAATACATACCATTCCAAATATTTGTGTTGATTAATATTCCGTTATATACTCCAAATGCGGTTACAAAACGGTTACAAAAATCAGACTGATATTATGGCAAAGATAAAATTTACAGTTGGTCGGGTTACTGGCTTCAAATGCCCTGACGATGCGGCGCAAGCCTTTTTGTGGTGCGATGAAGTACCCGGTCTTGCTGTCCGTGCGACACCTGGATCAAGTCGCAACCGTTATATTTTTCAATCCAAAGTTAACAAGCAAACCAGACGTATTACTATTGGTGATGTAAGCGTATGGAGTATTGCCGAAGCCAAAATTGAAGCCCGCCGCCTTCAAACTATTATTGACCAAGGCAATGACCCACGCGAAGTAAAAGCTGATCAAGACGCCGCCAAGATAGCCGCAACCGCTGCAAAGAGAGCCCAGGAAGCTCGTGAAATCGTAACAGTGCGTCAAGCGTGGGAAGAATACGTGACCGCCCGAAAGCCGCTATGGTCTGAGCTGCATATCCGTGATCATGAAAAAGTCATGCAACCCGGCGGAGATACCCGCAAGCGTAGCAAGAAACTGACAGAGCCCGGATTACTCACACCATTAGCATCAGTCCGGCTGGTAGATTTAACGCCGGAATTAGTGACCGAATGGGCAAGGAATGAAGCTTTGATCCGGCCAACACGCGCCCGCCTTGCTCTCAGGCTATTAAGGGCATTTCTTGCATGGTGTGGCAGACACTCAACCTACAAAGCGATCGTGACAAGCAATCCAGCACAGAATAATGATGCTAGAGAGAGTCTAGGCAAAGCCAAGGTTAAACACGACGTATTACAGCGGGAGCAATTGCCCGCATGGTTTAAGACAATCAAACAAATTCAGAATCCCGTCATATCCGCATATCTGCAAACTCTTTTACTGACCGGCGCACGCCGTGAGGAAATTGCTTCTTTACGTTGGCAGGATATAGATTTTCAATGGAACAGTTTAACAATAAACGACAAAGTAGAAGACTTTAGAGTCATTCCGTTAACACCCTATGTAACTAATTTGCTATCTACCCTTACCCGCCGCAATGAATGGGTATTTTCAAGCCCTACCGCTGCTAGTGGCCGCCTAACCGATCCATCCATAGCCCACCGGAAAGCCTGTGCAATTGCTGGATTGGATTTAACCTTACATGGACTACGACGATCTTTTGCCAGTCTTTGTGGATGGATAGAAATGCCTGCCGGTATCGCCGCCCAAATTCAAGGACACAAGCCGCAAGGTGTTCGAGAACAAAACTACATACGCCGCCCGCTTGATTTGCTTCGAGTATGGCACGTTAAGATTGAAGCGTGGATACTACAAGAAGCCGGAATTAATTTTGTACCCACTCAATCAGGCTTACATGCTGTGAAGAAATAAACATAACTACAAATAATTCTTGACTCTTTATATAAACGTAACTACATTAATATATGAAAGTGATTTGCGATGCCACCAAAGATGCAATAAACAAGGAAAAGCATGGTGTATCACTGACCGAAGCGGCATTTATTGATTGGGATGCTGCGCTGATATGGCAAGACATGCGGCATGATTACGGTGAACCCCGCATGATTGCTTTAGCACCAATTGGCGAAAGATTGTATTGCGCGGTTTATGTCGATCGTGAAGATGAACGGCGAATAATCAGCTTACGCAAAGCTAACCAAAGAGAATTTGACTTTTATGAGCAAGAAATTAATTAGACCAACCGAAGCGGAGGATGCGCAGATTACAGCCGCCGCGCTTACCGATCCTGATAATTTACCTTTAACGGATGAAGAATTGCGGCAATTCAGGAAAGCACGCGGAAGGCCACAAGGAAGCGGAAAAAAGGAACAGGTAACGCTTCGATTAGATACGGAAATACTTGAGCAATTCAGAGCCACAGGTAACGGCTGGCAGACCCGGATTAATGACGCGCTACGGGACTGGATAAAGCAACACTGATTTTTAAGAGCAACACACCGCGCCTGACGGATTCAGGCAATAAGCGGGGTTATCAAGTGTTAGAGCACCTGGAACCCCTGACCACAACGCAAACTTAAAAGGAGTTTGAATCATGGCTGATAAAGATTTTACAGCAGCAGACAACGCAACACCCGAGCAATTAGCAGAACAATACCCGTGCAATGGCGATCCATTTGGGGTTTGGTACGACATTGACGGTGATTCGCTGAATCGATGGGTTACAAATAATGAAAATGGCGATTCTATTTCTGATGTAGCAAGTTATGAAGTCGCCACTGTAATAGCAGCCGCTTTAAGAATGCGACACGAAATGATCAATAATGGTTTGCTTCTACCCGATGGACAGCAAAGGGAGATTATCAGCACCAAAGAAACCATCGAAATAGATATCGACTCATATGACCAAGCTAGTATTTTACTTACACGCGCACATGGTGTGCTGGATCTTATCTTCACACTGGAAAATTCTGGCGGTGATTCCACAGGGGGGCTTTGTAGAGGGTCACTATCAGCCGCGGTTGATGCGGCGATGACATCGATTGCCCAAGCCGAAGAATTATTACTTCCTGTCAAATAAAGCAAATTTAAACCTGATTGTTTTAGCCGCTGCCTACCTCGACGGAGGGAAAAGCCAGATACCTTTGCTGGCTTGGTAGTGGCTTCTTTCAAAGGATGCTGAAAAGGGGTGTGCATGGCAATTGGAGCGGAAAAAATACGAGAAGCTAGAAAAAAGTACCTAGCCAGTCTTTCACCGGAAGAAAGGGAAGAAATCGAAAAAGAAAAAAAAGAAGCCGAGGCCGAATCTAAAAAACGATGGGAAGAAATTGGGAGGGTGATTGATGAAAAGCTCAAGGCCAATGCGCATCATGAAAAAGCAATCGGAATTTTAAAAGAAGCCGTGCAGTTAGCAGCTTCTAATCCTGCTATGACACCCGAAGTAAAAGAGCTTGCTGATATGATAGTTTTTTTGATAGAGGATAGAAACCTGCATGATTATACTTTTGATGGAATTATGGAGCCGTTAATAAAAATAGTAGAAAAGGATACCAAATCAAAATCAGGAAAAAATGGCGCGAAATATCGTCATGCGGAGAATTATGAGCTACACAATAGAATTAAAGTCATTTGGGCAAGTGGTAAATATTCCAGCCGGGACGTATGCGCCGAACAAGAATATTCAGGATTGGGATTCGGCTCCTTCAAGGCTGCGCGTAACGCTTTAACAAAGACACCTGATCCTTCACCTTGGCCAGGTAAAGACGCAAAAAAATAGCAAACGACTCACCTACCCGCTACGCGCACAAGGCACCCGCTACGCGCAGAGGGTATTCAAGTAGATTATTATCAATGCGATCCTGAACACCTCTGAAACTACATATGAGGTGTGAAATGGAATTAGTAACAAATCAAAATCCCGCTTTACCGGGCGCACTCGCTGCGCATCAGTACCCACCAATTGAATCGCTGACACGCTCCGCTGTAACGACTGAGGAGGCTGCCTTTTATCTATCCCGCCGTCCGCAAACCTTGAGAGCATGGAGCTGCTTGGAAAATGGGCCATTACGTCCGATTAGAATCAATGGCCGCTTAGCCTGGAAAGTCTCAGACATCCGCGCATTGATCGGAGGTGAAGCATGAACGCAACCGATTTGAAATCCGCCAGAGCTGCACGCGCAGAATTATTGACAAAGCGCGGAAAGTTCGATCAAAAAAAACGCGATTGCAAAAACTTGGCCGCGAACATCAGCGCAAAGCTTTCTGGTTTGGAAAAAGCTCACTTGGTTCTCGAGAAACAATATTTGTCCGATGAAGCTGATCTATCGCAGGTTTCCGCATCACGTCAGGAGCTTGACGCAAAACGCGCGGAACTGGTCGAAGCCGAACGTTTGTCCGGTTTGGCCTCCGAAGCGATCCTTGAAATTGACCAACAAATCAACGTGGCAGCCCAAAATTTTCGTAATGCGAAAATTGATTTTTGCTTTCAAGTCCGCGATGAAAAACTTGCGAAGATCAAGGGGAATCAAGAATTGCGTGAACTTCTTCTTGCTGCAATATCTGCGCATGCTTCAAACGGTTTCATGATGTACACATATGACCCGCGAAAATTTGTTGAACTATTCATTACGCAAATCTTGCCGGAAATCAGTGAAGACCAAGCGCGGGAAGCTGTCGAGAAGTTCAAAAAAGAAAACAGCCTGGAAGACTAAAAAGAAAACCCCGGCGCTATCGAAACAGCCGGGGTTTTAAACATCCAAATTTTCTTTGGAGTAATTAAAATGCCCGTAAATTCTAGCATGAAATCGATGCACATTAACGACAACTTGAACGCAATTATCAGCGGATTAGGGAAAGTCAAAAAAACAGGTGAAGGGCGCTATGTGGCGCGATGTTTGTTTCATGAGGACAAAACGCCTAGCGTAGCGCTTACCCAAAAACCTGATGGCACTATCCTGGCTCATTGCTTCGGCTGCGGCGCGAGCGGCTTAGATTTTTGTAATGCGCTTGGCATTGACCCCGTAAACTTATTTCCACCGAGTGACAATCCAAAGTACGAAAAACGAACACGTAGCGGCTGCTTTTCATCGTGGCAACTGCTCAATGCCTTGCGCGCCGATTTGATCCGGTTATTGGTGATTGCCAATGACCTGAAAAAACTGAATGCGCTACCAAACGATGACCGTGACTTTATTGCGGAAATCATTCTTCGCCTTAACGACGGCCTTTCATATTTGGAGGGCACACGATGAGTTTGCGAGAAAATACTGAGAGGGCGTTAGAGTCAATCGAGCCCGCCATGAATCCAAGAAAACAGACACCCGAACCATTACCGGAATTGCCCGGGGTAGTTCAGTTTGATTATGAATATCTTCCCGACGTCATTCGGGATTACGTCAAGGATATTTCCGAAAGGATGCAATGCCCACCTGACTTTTCAGCGGTTAACACTTATGTGATGCTGTCTGCGCCAATCGGCTGCAAGATCGGGATACGACCGAAGCGCCGTGATAACTGGGTAATTGTGCCTAACCTTTGGGGGGCAACGATTGGCGGTAGTGGTGTGATGAAGTCACCGAATAGAGGTGAAGTTTTAAAGCCACTCAAGCAACTGCAGCACGATTTAGCAAGAGAAATTGATGAAGTTAATCGTGATGCTATCAATGGCCAAACTATCGCAGAAATGAGAGCCGGTGCGATCATGGCCAAAGCAAAAAAGGAACTCAAGAAAAACCCCGATGCGGATATTAATGAGCTATTAAAAGCGGCAGCGATGGATGACGCACCAGCAACTCAAAAAGCGCCGCGCTTCATTACCAACGATGCGACCGCCGAAGCCCTTGGTCAGCTGATGATTGAGAATCCTAACGGTATTCTGTTTGAAGCTGATGAGTTGATTGGATTACTCAAGAATCTGGATAAGCAAGGGCAAGAAGGCGCGCGCGCGTTTTATCTGACGGCAGCAGATGGCAATCAATCCTATACGATTGATCGGATTATGCGGGGCACTAACCTGCATATTGAATCCGCGTGTTTATCGATCATTGGCGGCATACAGCCGGGCGTACTGAGCGAATATGTAAGGGAAGCATTATCAGGCGGCGCGGGGGCTGATGGCTTGCTTCAGCGGTTTGGTTTGATGGTTTACCCTGATATATCGCCAGTGTATCAATACATTGACCGATTCCCTGACAAATCAGCAAGACAAGCGGTTAACGATCTGGTGCGGAAATTGCACAGTCTGGATATCGAAGCCATGACAACTATCGGAGAATTCTGCAAAACACCGTACCTTCAATTTGATGATGCCGCGCAGGAAATCTTTATCGAATGGCTTTGCAATCTTGAGACCCGGTTACGATCCGGGGAAGACCATCCGGCCATTGTGTCGCACCTATCGAAATACCGGAAGTTAATTCCATCGCTGGCATTAATCAATCATTTGTGTGATAGCAACAATCCCAAAGTTTCCGAATCCGCATTGCTGCGCGCCTTAGCTTATAGCGAGTATTTAGAGAGCCATGCGCGACGAGTATACAGTCACGGCACACAGCCCGGCATAGATGCGGCCAAAGCCATACTATCGAAGTTAAAGAAAAGCAGACTATCCGATCCGTTTTCATTGCGTGACGTTTACCGCAAATGCTGGGCTGGGATTGATGCACCGAACAAAGCGCAAGCTGCAATTGATGTATTACTTGATTACGGCCACCTGATCAGGGATGAGATTATCACCGATGGCAGACCAACAACCTTATATCACTGGGTAAAGGTGAAACCATGAGCCAATATCTTGCAAGACTTAAAGAGGTCGAAAACGAAAAAAATTTTAATAATTACCCTGGAATGGAACTGACAAAACCGCCAAAAGATACTTATGTCAGCTTTGTCAGTTCAGATATAGGGGAAAGTGAGAAAAATTTTAATGATCAGTCAGAGAATTCAGAAGAATTAGGATTGCCTTCTGTCAGTTTTGTCAGTTCAGTTTCAGAAGAAAATAAAAAAATTTCTGATATTCAATCGCTGCAAATTGAAATTGTCCGGGCATGGCTTTTACTCATTAACGAACCCCAAGAAGATCATGATCTGGTTTTGGATAAATGCCGGAATGATCCTGATGCGATGACTTACTTTCTGAAACATGCGCGCGGTGAGTATGAAATCATACTCTAATGATAGTGATAATCATTCTCATTCAAGGTACTTCCGAGCAAGTAGGCCGTGCGGGTAATTCTGCCCGCATCTTTTCGCCAGAATAAGAATTTTTTCAATGAGTTCATACCATGCAACAAACCATAGGAAACAAATCATGAACAAAACCGAGTTAGCCAGACAGATTGGAATTAGTAGAGAACTGCTTCACCGCCATGCAAAACGCGGCTGTCCGGTAGATAGCCTTGAATCCGCCCTTCTTTGGCGATCAAAGAACCTTGACCCGAGGCAGACCAAACAAGGCCGCATAACAGGCAATACCGGCGGCGGAAAAAGCAAACCTGGTTCACGGTCACAGGTTAACGATACCGAGGTTATCAGCAGTGACATGGCCGAACTGGTTCACAAGGTTAATGAATCGCAGCTTGATCTTGAGACAACCAACGCTGACGAACTATTTAAAAACTCGCGTGCATTGAAAGAAAAATCAGCGGCATTACAGGCAGAAGCTGAACGCCAAAAGTTTATCGGTGAGCTTGTTTTGAAATCGGATATTGAAAAAATCATATTCGAGCGAGGACGGCAGTTTAGGGATGGGCTGATTGCTCTATCGCGCAGACTTGCACCTGAATTAGCGGGATTATCTGGCATATCTGAGATAGAAGCACTGCTAACAAAAGAACATAGAACGATACTTGTGGAGTTCTCAAAACTACCAGTTATCGACCGCACAGATTAAAACGATTGAATTAGATTATTAATCTTTATAGGAGAAAACCATCTTCAAAACAGCATGACGAACGCAGCAAAACCCAAAACAACTGATTAGAACTGATTAAGAGGGCTTAAAAATGAATGAATTACCGAACGGATATTGTTTAAGATTGCGTGAATCTTGCACTCTTGGCCAGAAAAACAAGGTAATAAGCACGCACAAAACCGCGGACGACGCGGAAGCCAAAGCAAAGAGCCTTGGTTATGATTTGAGGGTATTTGAAATTCTGGATATTTACAACAACCGCACATTGACTGCCAGAGTGTAGAGCCACCTATAAACGATTCTTTTTAACGAGCCCAGGCTTACCCCCTGGGCTTTTTTATTGACAGGCATTTAACGCAATCCCTTGTATTCTCTCCATCCGCCGAAATGAGTTATTTCCTGCTTACCTTCGCACAGGTAAGATTCCCCGAGTATTCCCAATACTTCACGCCGATCAGCTAGAAGAATTTTTCCAACGGAAAGCCCAGCCGGTTCACGGCTTAATAATTCGCCGATATTGGATGAGTCTATGTTCCATATTTCCAAGGATATTTGCTCACCGCTTGAGCAGCGCTGCATTGCGGGGTGCTGATCGTTAATAGACCAAAGCCGGTATAGAGGCGCGGTTAACGTTTCTTCAACAAATACGCCGCCCAATTCAAGAAGATTGTGGTTTAACTCCAAACCTTTCATTAACGTGCCATTCACGGCAAATTCAATTTTCATGGTTGTTTGATATTCATTCCATTCAGGTAACGGCGCTTATTGTGCAGCATTGATAAATGCCGGTTACAAAACGGTTACATTTCTCAGGAAATAAAAAAGCACTTAGGTTTTTTATTCTCTAAGTGCTTGTTTTTATTGGTGGCCAAGGGCGGAATCGAACCACCGACACAAGGATTTTCA
>MSXT01000056.1 GCA_002083595.1 Proteobacteria bacterium ST_bin16
AGCTGCGAGTCTTGCCAATAATTCGAAACACCGATTAATTGCCTGCACAAGCGATTTGCTGCGTTGGGTGGTGCTCGGAAACTCGCCTATCTTGCGATATGTCTCGTTTCCTGCGCTCCATCCGCCTTGCAACTCATCTTGCTCGGCGAATTACTCAGTGTTTCTTCAACAATATAAAAGAAGGAGTTCACCATGCTGACATTTGAAGACGAACCGCAACAACCGCAAACACCACCAGTCGGCGCCATGCCGCGCACCGCCTTGCACGATTTTGAATTGCCATTGACCACACCGGCGCGGGATGACCGGGATCACAGCACTACCAGACATCAGGCGGCCGTGGATGACGTGGCCGGTAGCGCCAACCGCCGCATCTCAGTCGAGGACAAATCCATCATCAACTGCAAAGCGGACGTCAATCAACTGGTGCCGTTCAAGTACAAATGGGCCTGGGATAAATACCTCGGTGCTTGCGCCAACCACTGGATGCCACAGGAAATCAGCATGAGTCGCGACATTGCGTTGTGGAAAGACCCGAACGGCCTGACCGAGGATGAACGCCGCCTGGTCAAGCGCAACCTCGGTTTTTTTGTCACCGCCGACTCATTGGCGGCGAACAACATCGTGCTCGGCACCTACCGCCACATCACCAACCCGGAATGCCGCCAGTATTTGCTGCGTCAGGCATTCGAGGAAGCGATTCATACCCATGCGTATCAATACATCGTTGAATCGCTGGGCCTGGACGAAGGCGAAATCTTCAACGCCTACCATGAAGTATCGTCGATCCGCGACAAGGACGAATTTCTGATTCCGTTCATCGACACGCTGACCAACCCGAACTTCAGAACTGGCACATTGGAAACCGACCAGCAATTGCTGAAAAGCTTGATCGTGTTCGCCTGCATCATGGAAGGCTTGTTCTTCTACGTCGGCTTCACGCAAATCCTGGCGCTGGGCCGGCAAAACAAAATGACCGGCGCGGCCGAGCAGTACCAATACATCCTGCGCGACGAATCGATGCATTGTAATTTCGGCATCGACGTCATCAACCAGATCAAAATGGAAAATCCGCACCTGTGGACCAAAGCGTTCCGCGATGAAATCAGCGCGTTGATGCAAAAAGCCGTGGCGCTGGAATACCGCTACGCCGAAGACACCATGCCGCGCGGCGTGCTCGGCATGAACGCGCCGATGTTCAAGGAATACTTGCGCTACATCGCCAACCGCCGCTGCCAGCAAATCGGCCTGGATGCGCTGTACCCGAACGCCAACAACCCGTTCCCGTGGATGTCGGAAATGATCGATCTGAAGAAAGAGAAGAATTTCTTTGAGACGCGCGTGACCGAGTATCAAACGGGCGGGGCGTTGAGTTGGGATTGAGTATTGGTGAGTAATTGCTGCTGATGCTGATGCTGATTCGGTTTATGCAACATTTTTTGTTACATATATTACGTTACGCATTTTAGGAGAAATCTTTTGCAGTTTATTCACACAGATCTTGGATACAAGCAAAGAGGCGAAATTGTTGAGGTTACTCTTACAGCCGGTGCAAATGTCAGACTCATGGATAGTTCAAATTTTTCAGGCTATAAGAATGGGTGCCAACACCGATACTACGGAGGACTTGCAAAACGATCGCCCATTCGATTGGCTATCCCGAGCTCGGGTCGCTGGCATGTTGCTGTAGATATGCAAGGGCTGGTTGGTAGTACTCGTGCATCTGTTAGGATTTTGCCTGCACCGTTACCAGAAATTCGCGAAACTCCCTTGGCCGAAGTTCCAAGTTTAGTTAGAAATAATCCGCCACCATCTGTTGAACCCAATAGCCAGTATCACGATGTTTTTATTTCACATGCATCCGAAGACAAGGAGGATATTGTTCGTCCTCTAGCCAATGCGTTGTCATCAAAAGGGCTCAACGTTTGGTACGACGAATTCACTCTTCGAATTGGCGATAGTCTTAGACAAAAGATCGACAGGGGTCTAGCAAGTAGTCGCGTTGGTTTAGTTGTTCTATCTCCATCATTTATTTCCAAGGGATGGACAAATTACGAACTCGACGGCATCGTGATCCGATCCGTTTCCGGTGAGCAGATACTTCTCCCTATCTGGCATAACATCACCAAGCAACAGGTCATTGATTTCAGTCCATCACTAGCTGACAAAGTAGCCCGCAGTACAGCTACGCATACAGTTGATGAAATTGCCGATGAAATTGCAGACCTTCTCAATTCCAAATAAATGCAACAATTTGTTCCAGCGTGGACTGTCGAAAGCTGTGTTTTTGTCATCCATTGAACTCAAACATTATGCGTAAATGGCATTTAGTATGAGAAAGTTTCAAGTAGAAATAGAAGTTGAAGGAAAAAAGTACAACGCATTTGCAGCAGTTAAAAATGGAATGTTGACAGTAAAGTCGATACCTTTTGGTAGCAAGACTGCATCAGAATCTAGTGACAATCTAATTTTAGCAAGGATATTGCTACACGAGTTGGTAAATAACCCAAAAAAGGGGTCAGACCCCATAAAAAATAATCATATTGATGTGTTATGTTTGTCAGCATATGGTACGATTTTATTTTTGGGAATTAAATCATGCGAACGACCATTAATATCGATGAACAATTATTAGCTTATGCCAAACTCCAAGCGGTTCAACAGGGATGCACATTAAAACAGGTTATTGAAGATGCGCTGCGTGAGTTTTTTTCTCGCCATCATTTGAAACAGGATCCGGTAAAGTTAGAAACAGTCTCGGGCACCGGTCTCAAGCCGGGTATTGATTTGGATAGTAGCCGCGGTTTGAGCGACATTATGGATGATCGTTAATGTTTCTAATGGATGTGAATGTCTTAGTCTATGCGCATCGAGAGGATACGCCGGAACATTCCGCTTATCGCGAATGGTTGGAGACAACCATTAATGATACTGTTCCTTATGGTTATTCAGAGTTGGTATTAAGCGGTTTTTTGCGCGTTGTTACGCATCCGAGAATTTTTGAAGTGCCGTCTACCTTGTCCAGCGCGATTCGTTTCGCAAATCAGGTCAGAGAATCGCAGTCTGCCGTTTGTCTTGCGCCCGGGCCGATGCACTGGAAGATATTCTTGGCGTGTATCGAGCAAATTGATGCGAAAGGGAATGATATTGCCGATGCCTATCATGCGGCGTTGGCGATGGAGTGGAATTGTGTATGGGTGACGACGGATAAGGGTTTTAAACGGTTTAAAGGTTTAAAAGTACGTCATCCGCTTACTTTGCTGGATGCCTGATGCCAAGAAAAAAGCGCTTTTATCAGCCTGGGGTACCGGTGCATGTGTTTCAACGCGGACATAATAAAGAACCGGTATTTTTTGATGATCAGGATTATTTGGCTTATTTGCGTTTTCTGAAAGCTGCAACCGATGATTTGGGGTGTTTGGTCCATGCTTATGTGTTGATGACCAATCATGTGCATTTATTGGTAACACCGCAAGCTGAGAATGATATTAGCCTGCTGTTTCAACAGATAGGGCGCCATTTTGTGCCTTATATCAATAAAACTTATCGACGTCGAGGAAGTTT
This sequence comes from Proteobacteria bacterium ST_bin16, assembly GCA_002083595.1. GTDB lineage: Bacteria > Pseudomonadota > Gammaproteobacteria > Burkholderiales > Nitrosomonadaceae > Nitrosomonas. Next base: position 3,565 of record MSXT01000056.1, read on the forward strand.
GTGGGAAGGGCGGCATAAGGGGAATATTCTAGAATCGGATGCTTATTTTCTGGTTTGTATGCGCTATATCGAAATGAATCCGGTACGTGCTGCAATGGTTGATCATCCGGGGCGGTACCGGTGGTCGAGCTATGCGGCAAACGCTCAAGGAATTGATAATGCGATTCTTCAGCCGCATGCGTTGTATCTGGCACTGGGGGAATCTCCTGAGGCGCGCCAAGCTGCCTATCGTGCAGGGTTTGATATTGAAGTTCAGCCGGATGAGCTTGAATTAATCCGTGCTTGCTTACATTCGGGTACGCCGCTGGGATGTGACCATTTCAAGAAAAAGATCGAGTCTGCTATCGGAAATCGAGTAGGTTATAGTAAGCGCGGTAGGCCAACAGTGCGTGGATTGAATTAACAAAGAATGCACAAAGGAAATGAGAGTTGGCATTGTGATTTGCAAACCGAAAACGCTTATTCTTTGATGGGGGGGGGTCTGGTCTTGCTGTTTGTTATCTAATTTTGTTCATATATAAATGTTAATTAATTATTGATATGTTCATGTTTATGTATTAATATGATCTATAATATGGACATATTAATATGAACAAAAACCAAACATCGCTAGCTAGAAAGCAATTGGAAAGACGTCTCGCACCCTTGCGTGAGGCAGGGGTTGTTGCGCCGCCACGAGGATGGATAAAGGCCATTCGTGAAGCACTTGGCATGACTGCCCGCCAGCTTGCCGCACGTATGGATGCTTCCCCTTCACGTATTCCGGTGATCGAAAAAGCGGAAGTGACGGGAGCAACCACGATCAAGACCTTGCGTGAAGCTGCCGAGGCAATGAACTGTACCTTTGTGTATGCTTTCGTGCCGTCAAAACCGCTCGATGATATTCTGCGTGAGCGTGCCATCCAGAAAACGCGCAAAGACATTGCCCGGCTCGATCACACCATGCGACTGGAAAACCAAGCTTTGCTCAAATCCGATCTCGACGATGAACAGCGGCGCATGGTCGAACTGATTCTATCAGGCTCACTAAAAGGGTTATGGGAGGATAAGTAGCATTGTCATGTCGGATCCATTATTTATCGAGGACGATGATGCGAATACCCCACTTACAGACGAAGAGCGTGAGCAGCTTATTCCTGCCTATATCACGTTGCGGCACGAACTCAACGAAGCGGAGCAAATCAACATCGGTCAGGCGTTGCGCTGGGCTACCGCACGCAAGAAACGGGATGTGCTGGAGCAAAATTTCTTGCGCCAATTGCACAAGCGCATGTTCGGGGATGTGTGGCGTTGGGCAGGGCAATATCGCACCTCAGCCCGCAACATTGGTGTCGATGCCTATCGGATCACAATGGATGTGCATCAAGCGATTGACGATGCTTGTTACTGGATCGAGCATAAAACCTATCCTCCGGATGAAATCGCGGTGCGGTTTAGTCACCGCCTTGTTGTAATCCATCCGTTTCCCAACGGAAACGGACGCATCTCGCGTCTTATCGGCGATCTTCTCGCCCAGCAGCTTGAACAGGAGTCATTCACATGGGGGCGTGCAAATCTGATTGATGCCGGAGAAACCCGCGCTCGCTATATTGAAGCCTTACGTGCCGCTGACAATCACGATATAAAGCCACTCCTGCTATTTGCGCGTTCTTAAGGAAACGCTGATTAATTCGGCGAACGAGAGGAAGCACGAGGCGGACGGAACGCAGCAGCCAAGACATATCAACAAGATAGGCGAGGATGCGAGTACCGTGCAACGAAGTGATTCGCTCGTGCAATCAATTAATCAGCGTTTCCTTGACTGTTGGAATGATAAACTCATAGTAATTCAGCGATGCGTTGGTAAACCAGAACCGCAATTTATTCAATGATCTAATTTGATGAGGTAACTATCTATGCAAACCCGTGAAGAACGCGACACCATGGGCGTGGTCGAGGTGCCCGCCACCGCATTGTGGGGCGCGCAAACGCAGCGCTCGTTGCAGAATTTCAAAATTTCCGGCGAGCGCATGCCGGTGGCGCTGATTCATGCGCTGGCGCGGGTCAAGCGCGCCGCCGCCAAGGTCAATCATGATCTGGGATTGCTCAATGCGGCGAGTGCGGCGGCGATTATCGAGGCAGCTGACGAAGTGACCGCCGGGCATTTCGACGATCAGTTTCCGCTGGTGGTGTGGCAAACCGGTTCCGGCACGCAGACCAACATGAACGTGAACGAGGTGCTGGCAAATCGCGCGTCGGAAATTCTTGGCGGCGGGCGCGGCGCGGATCGCAAGGTGCATCCGAACGACGACGTCAACAAAGGGCAATCGTCCAACGATGTATTCCCGACCGCAATGCACGTCGCGGCGGTGCAGGAATTGCAGCAGCGCTTGATTCCGGCGATTCAGTTGTTGCGCGACACTTTGGCAGCCAAGGCGCAAGCGTTCGAATCCATCGTCAAAATCGGCCGCACGCATTTGCAGGACGCCACGCCGTTGACACTGGGGCAGGAGTTTTCCGGTTATGTGGCGCAGCTGGATCACGGGCTGAAGCATGTGCAAGCCGCGTTGCCGCATGTGTGCGAACTGGCGCTCGGTGGCACAGCGGTCGGCACCGGGTTGAACGCGCACCCAGAATTTGCTGCGCGCGTCGCGGCGGAGTTGTCGCGCTTGACCGGATTGCCGTTCGTGACCGCGCCGAACAAGTTCGAGGCGCTGGCGAGTAACGATGCTTTGGTGCATGCGCACGGCGCGTTGAAGACGCTGGCCGCGTCGCTGATGAAAATCGCCAACGATATCCGCTGGCTCGCATCCGGGCCGCGTTGTGGCATCGGCGAGTTAAGCATCCCCGAGAACGAGCCGGGCAGTTCGATCATGCCGGGCAAGGTCAATCCGACGCAATCGGAAGCGATGACGATGGTGTGCTGCCAGGTGATGGGTAACGATGTCGCAGTCAACATGGGCGGCGCGCTGGGGAATTTCGAGCTGAACGTGATGAAACCGCTGATCATTCATAATTTCCTGCAAAGCGTGCGCTTGCTCGCGGATGCGATGATCAGTTTCAACGACCATTGCGCCACCGGTATCGAAGCCAATCGCGAGCGCATCGACGCATTGATGCACCATTCACTGATGCTGGTGACGGCGTTGAATCCGCATATCGGTTACGACAAAGCCGCCGAGATTGCCAAAAAGGCGCACCGCGAAGGCACGACCTTGAAAGCCGCTGCGATTGCCACCGGGTATGTGACGGCGGAGCAGTTCGACGCGTGGGTGGTGCCGGAAAAGATGGTGGGCAAATAGCGCTTGATAACTTCACCTTCCAATAATACTTCCGAACCGGTTACGCGGCGCGAACGCTTCGCGTGGTGCATGTATGATTTCGCCAATTCCGGTTATACCACCGTCATTCTGACCGCCATTTTCAACGCTTTTTTTGTCGGCGTGATTGCCGCCGGGCAGGGTAGCGGCGATGCCACGTTGTTGTGGACCCTAGCGATGGCGGCGGCGAATGCGCTGGTTTTAATCAGCGCGCCGGTGGTGGGCGCGATTGCCGATTATTCCGGTGCGAAAAAAAGCTTTCTAACCGCAACCACCATCGGTTGCGTGGTATTCACGGCGTTATTGTATTTTGCCGGGCCGGGAGATATCGCGTTGGCGGTGGTGCTGGTCATTCTGGCGACGTTCATGTTTGCCAGTGGCGAGAATCTGATCGCCGCTTTTCTGCCGGAAATCAGCACGCCGCAAACGATCGGGCGGCTTTCCGGTTATGGCTGGGCGCTGGGTTATTTGGGCGGCTTGCTGGCGCTGGTGTTGTGTCTGGCTTATGTCACGTACGCCGAGAAGCAGGGCATCGAAGCCGCGCAGTATGTGCCGGTGACCAATCTGATCGTGGCGGTACTGTTTGCGCTGGCCGCGCTGCCGACGCTGCTGTGGTTGCGCGAGCGCGCCACGGTGGTGGAATCGTTCGATAGCACCCATATCGTGCGGCAAGGATTCAGCCGTTTGCGCGCCACGCTGCGCGAAGCGTGTTTGCACATCGATCTGTTCCGTTTTCTGGCGTCGTTGACGACTTATTACGCCGGGATTTATATCGTCATCGTGTTGGCGGCGGTGTACGCGCAAGAAGTGATGGGGTTAAAAACGCAGGATACGATCATCCTGATCATGGTGGTGAATGTCACTGCGGCGATTGGCGCTTTTCTGTTCGGTCATTTGCAGGATCGTATCGGCTCGCTGCGTTGTATCGCAATCACGCTGCTGATCTGGATTGCGGCAATAGTCTGCGCGTATTTTGCGGCTGATGAATTTTTATTCTGGGTCGCCGCCAATTTGATCGGTACTGCGCTCGGCGGTGCACAATCGGCGGGCAGGGCACTGGTGGGACAATTTACACCGCCCGGGCGGCAAGGCGAATTCTTTGGTTTATGGGGACTGGCGACCAAACTGTCCGCGATTATCGGTCCGCTGACGTATGGTGCAATGGTTTATTTGTTTGCCGGAGATCACCGCATCGCGTTACTCAGCACACTGGCATTTTTTGTTCTCGGGCTTGCGATGCTCGCAACCGTCGATGAGCAAAGAGGGCGTGAAGCGGCCAATATCGAGTACTAAAGGAATTTATGGGGTAGTGCGGGGGATTTTTTGAAGGCTCCTGTAGGAGCAATGTCGATCCTACAGGGTATTACTCAACAACAATAAACAGTGAAACGTATAAATAGTTAAAAATTAACTATTATTTACCTGGAAGTTCGTTACGGCCTTCCGCTGGTTTACCTTCATGAGTGGTGCCATAGTTATCTGAACTTGCGCTTTCTGGCGCTGTAGGTTTTCCACATGCCACTAACGATAATGCTAAAAGTGTTACAACAAAAAGTGCTGAAAATTTCATTTGTAGCTTTTCCCTAAAGTTAATAAATACATCTCTTACTTTTTTGTCACAGCAAAACTATACCACGTTACGAAGAATAGTCACTGATAAATTGCGATTTGGCGCACTTAAATACCCGCTGGGTCGTTTTGAGTTCGAAATTGACTTGCTGCCAGCCGGATTTACAAGACAGTGATTAACATTCTGATGCCCAAGCCATAGAGCAAAACAACAAAGATTGTTCTGAGCGTGGCGGTTTTGGTGGAATGCGTGAGTTTTGCGCCGAGCGGCGCTGTCAGCATGCTGGCCGACACCAGCCAGGCTAACGCGGGTAAATAAACATAGCCTAAGCTGAAATCGGGCAGCGTTTCCGATTGTAAGAAACCATTCACGATATAACCGGCCGTGCCGGCCAAGGCAATAGGAAAACCAATCGCCGCCGCGGTGCCGATAGCGTGTTGCAGTTTGACGTTGCATAGCGTCAGGAATGGCACGGACAACAATCCGCCGCCGATTGCAACCAAGCTGGATAGGGCGCCGATGACATTACCGGCGAGAAAAAGGCCGAATCTCCCCGGGAGTTGAAATAGGGGACTGGGGCGGAATTGCAGCAGCATTTGCGTGGCGGCGTAAAAAATGAAAACGACAAAAATAACGCTTAACAGTTGACCTGTCATTGACCCGGCCAGGGTCGCGCCGCCAAAAGTACCGAGAAAAATACCCGGGGTAATATGCTTCACGATGGGCCAGTTTACGGCGCCATGCTGGTGGTGTGTGCGTAAGCTTACGGCGGAAGTGAAAATGATGGTGGCCATCGTGGTGCCCAACGCAAAATGGATGATGCGGTCGGCGGGAAAGTCCTGCGCAGTAAACAGTGAGATGAGCACGGGAACGATAATCAGGCCCCCGCCAATGCCGAGTAGCCCGGCAAAGAATCCCACAAATGCTCCGGTTAACAGATAAATCAACCACCATTCCATATGTAAGCCTGATAAAAAGAATTGGATTGTGCTACAGATACTGCAAGATAAATTGCCACTCGGACGGATCGACCGGTGTGATCGATAAACGGTTACCCGTTTGCAACACGCGCATCCTGTGCAGCTGCGGATATTGCCTTAATTCCCTGATCGGGATCAGACGTGTTCTGTGCAATAGCATGATGTCGACATTAAACCAGCGCGGATTATCTTGTGTCGCTTTAGGATCGAAATACTTGCTGGCCGGATTAAATTGCGTGGCATCCGGATACGCCGGTTTGCTGACAACCGCTATGCCCATGATACCGGGATCTTTGCAGCAGGAGTGATAGAAAAACACCTGATCACCCACCGCCATCTGGTTCCGCATAAAATTGCGCGACTGATAATTACGCACGCCTTCCCAGGCAATCGTTTGATCCGGCCGTGCGGCAAAATCATCGATACTGAATTCATCCGGTTCAGATTTCATTAACCAGTAGCGCATTTTTTATATGAGGGGCGATTTTTACAGACGGTTTTGTAGACAGTGGCTCATTATAATTGATGACTTTCCGCCAGTTATATTTTTGATGAAAATTCTGCACGCTAACGGCCAGCTTCTGTAGTATATTCCAAAACTTTTCTGCGTTCTGACGACTTACACTATGAATAATCACACACTTTCTGATATTGCGGTGGATACCTGGGTACAAGGCGGTCCACTTTCGCTTAACGAACTGACCGGCTCGGTGGTCTTAATCGAAGTTTTTCAGGTCAATTGCCCGGGTTGTTTTATTTACTCGTTACCCCGAGCGGTTGATCTGCATGAGCGGTATCGCGCGCAGGGTTTGACTGTGATCGGCTTGGCCACCGCATTTGAAGATTACGATAAGAATACGCTGGAGAATTTGCAAAAGTTAATCGCGACCGGTGAAGTGATCGGTGAAACCTATAAGGCGCTCAATCAATACGGTTTATTGTCGGATGGTAAGTTGACGTGGAAAATACCGTTTGCGGTGGGTATGGACCGGGTTGTGGCGGAAACTGAACCGGTGACCGATGAACGGGTGCTGCATTATGCGCAAAATTTTTTACCCGATTTCGACAAGTTCAGCGATGAGCAGAAGAAAACCGTGTTGCAGCAAGTCAACCACTATATGACGCAGAAATCGATGCGCGCGGAAACTTTCGAGCGCTTTGCGTTGCAAGGAACGCCATCGTGCATTTTGTTCGACCGTAAAGGTGAATTAAAGGATGTGTCGTTCGGGCAAATAGACTATAAACAGGCGATGGTTGAGCATTTTCTGGCGGAGAAAATCTAGTTTCATGAAAGGTTTTGCCATGGTGTTCTTGTTTAACCGGCAGCTAGCGTTTTTTGAAGCCAGGCCTCGAATGCCTGATGATGATTCAGATCATATTGCCAGCAGAGGAATCCCATTTGATGGCCGGCCGCGATATTTTGCGGCTGATCGTCAATATAAATCGTCTCGGCTGGATCCAGCCGGTATGTGTTGATCGCGTATTGATAAATGGCCAGTTCCGGTTTCAAAATACCGGCTTCAAATGACAATATTCTGTGTTCAAAGAGAGCGAACTCAGGGTAGGCGGTAAATATCCACGGACAATGAATCGCATTGATATTTGAAATCAGAATCAAATTGTGGTTATCAGCGGCCAGTTGACGGACACAATGCCACATGGATGCATTGGGAGTGAAGATTTGTTGCCAGGCCTGGTAAAACTGCTCCCGGGTTGCATCACTCCCCAAGACGCTCAACGCCCAATCTGCAAAACCGGCAGGATCGATTTGTCCGCTTTCCAATGCGTCTTTGCGGTGCAGCACCGAGTGAATCCGTTCGTGCGCGTCATCGGTTCCTGATGGAATCAGCCGCGCCAGCGACGATTCAAAATCAAAATCCAGCAATACGCGGCCGATATCGAATAAGAATGTTTTCGTGCGGAAGGGAGGATTTCTGCTGCTTTGCTGCATCAATGGAATTGCGTGTGTAGTCATCGCGGGAAGAAAAAACTAAAAAGGACAAGAGATGTTTGAAATATCTCTTGTCCTGCAATAGCTCCCCACATATGCCGTCAGACCGTCATCTTGAACCATAGGGTCCAAGGTGGTTGCTTCATGGATACATCAGGAACATCCCGAAAGGACGCGCACAACAGTATCACTGTAATCCACAACCATTTTCTAAAAATGGTTCAAAGAATATAAGTCTAAACGAACACCGCAGGGATTAACCTTATTTACAACTGTAACTCTTCACTATGCTAACTTTCTTTATCGGTCAGAACTTCATCTACTTTCTTTCTTAATGAAACAATTCTACGCCGAAATTCATCGATGTCAAAACCAGTTCCATTACGCAACATCAGCAGTTCATGCGCAATCTGCAACGCTGCGATAAGTGCGATGCGATCAGAGTCAACAATCTTTCCTTCTGCTCTGATTTCTTGAATTTTTTTATCAAGATAAGCTGCGGCAAGCAGAATTTCCTCACGCTCTTCATCGGGGCAGGCAATACAAAAATCCCGTCCCATGATGTTGAGGTTTAGCGGTTCATTATTCATTATCGGGTATGTTTAACAAAAGTGTTTCAAGCCGATCCGCCGTGACATGTATTTTCTCATTTAATTTCTCGCAATGCGCATGTGAGTCCGCAAGTTCTTCGCGCAGTTTTTTATTTTCAGTGCTGGTATCTTGATACAAGCGTAAAAGTAGAAAAACTTTATTTTCTAAGGATTTTAGTTCTGTTTCCATGGGGCACTAATTTATGAACTATTAAAAGGGTTAATGGGTAACCAAATCTACAATTCTTATGCTGTGCCCGGGTATTCACTGAAATATTATTATTTTTGTTGTTGTTTTTTTATAGAGACTTTATTTACCGGTACTTATAGTTTGCGATGTGTGCCATCACAAAAAGGAGCATTACCGGTTTTTTTGCAGGTACATAACCATGCAGTTTTATCTTCGCTCACACTAAATTTTTGGGGTGTAAATTCTGTATTTTTATGCGAACCGTCGCAAAAAGGCTGGGATTTGCTGCGGCCGCACGTACACCAATAATAATCTTTTCCGGATTCCAGTTTGACTTCGATTGGTGAAAAAGGTTGGTTTGTGTTCGAGGTATTATCCATTTTATCTTTTTATCAATAAGTTATTTAATAATTGTCTGGTAGTGATTCTAGGTATTCAGTAGGTCTTATCACTAAATTATAATATTTATCATTATTATAGCTATCATTCTACAATTATCGCTGAACTATATCGGCTAACTATCTATTGTTACTGCTATTTATTGAAACAATTGACAGTTGTCCTAGCGATTACGGATGCTCACAGATTTAACTTTAATTTTTTATTAAAAATATTTATACAAATAACCGCAAAGCGCTCGGACTGCCAGCGTTGATATGATTCTTTTTCATTGCGGTTTGTATTTCGATGAGCTGTTGCTTGCTTCTTTGAATCCCACTGTCACTCAGCGGGACACGGTTATCGTCAACCATGATTCCGCCCAGTGTATTAGAGAAAATCTTCGCTAGATGCGTCATCTGATCGAATACTCTTTCTCCTTGCGCGACTCTGGGTACATCCAATAAGAAAGTAACGCCATGCGTTGTTAACGATTTCATGTTTTCTGGCAAGAACGGAGGAGATTCATAATTGCTCAATATGAACAATACGTTATTACTCTCATCGCGATACTTGAATAATCCCTCCGATTCCAGTTTAAATCCGGAAGCTTCGGCCAACGCGCGAATCTTGGTGCCGACAAACGCGCCGTTGTCCTTGCTGATGATGTTAATGCCGATCATGACATCCACATCGGCGCAGAATTTGTCCAGTTGAACAGCTTTTTCGTGTGCACTGACGATATCCGGGCATTCTGCTGTGGCATGAACTTGCGCTGCGAAATCTTGCACCAGATCGCGGAATTTGGATAAATTGACTTCGCTGATCGGCCCCGCTCTATCGGCAAGCTGCAAGCAGCCTTTTAAATGGCTGTAACCGTCGCTATCGACATTGGATTCATTGGTAATCTCCTCCCATGGTTCATTTTTATCTTGTTGGCCGAGCCAGTATACCGTTTTGCCGAAATCGAATTTCCGTTGCAGTAACTTCGCGATATGGGTATTGGGGATAACGGACTCGGAGCGGATATTGACGATGTAATTTGAATTGCCGTCGTAATCCAATAGCGGCGAAGCGGCCGACGAAGGTGTGGCCGTGGCGGTGCTGATAGGGATATTGATTGCAGCTGGAGCAGGCGGTGCTACCTGCGGTCTTTTCGGTTCACTCGCGGGCGTATCGATTGGCGCAAAAGTATCAAACGGAATATCCGCCGGGACTTTATTGAATTTTGGCTCAATACGCTGAAACGGCTCATCGGAATTCTGTTCATCGAGCAGAATGTCATCGTGGTTATGATCGAACGCAGCTTGAATTTTCCGCCGGTAACGCAGTTGTTGCCACCAGTTGAAGACAACGACACCGGCAATAACGATGATGCCGATGATGATCAAGCTTATCTGCAAGTCACTCATACTCAATATCTCCATATTATTTCCCTGCTATTTCGCACAATTGCCGTTACGTGCAGTATTAAAATTAAATTATGTCAGCTTTATGGGATTAATCACAGTCATTAGATAGCAGGCTGTTTTTCGCGTTTGCCCATTTGTACCGCCGCAGCAAGGTCGACAGCTACTATCCTTGATACCCCTTGTTCTTGCATTGTAACTCCAATTAATCGCTGCGCCATTTCCATCGTGATTTTATTATGGCTGATGAATAGAAATTGCGTTTGTTTTGCCATGGTTTTCACCAGTTCGCAGAAACGGCTGGTGTTGCTGTCGTCCAGCGGAGCATCCACCTCATCCAACAAGCAGAAAGGCGCCGGATTGAGCCGGAATAGGGAGAAAATCAATGCCAAAGCCGTCAATGCTTTTTCTCCGCCGGATAATAATTGGATCGAGCTATTTTTTTTCCCCGGTGGTTGCGCGGTCAGCAATAAGCCGGCATCTAAATTTTTATCATCGCAGAATTCGAGCCGGGCTTGTCCACCGGCGAATATAACCGGAAAAATCTCGCTTAAATAGGTATTTACTTGAGTGAATGTGTCTTGCAAACGTAATTCGGTTTCCCGGTCAATTTGCTGGATAGCGCTTTCCAAAGTTGCAATGGCTGCATTCAAATCCTGTAATTGCATCAGCAAACTGGATTCTCTGCTCCGGCCATTCTCGAGCTCCTCCAATGCGGCAAGATTCACGGCTCCCAG
>MSXT01000057.1 GCA_002083595.1 Proteobacteria bacterium ST_bin16
TGTGTTCCAGTTTGTTGTAGTACTGCAGCAGGTCGCAATCATTTTGGCTTAAAGCCGGACCAATGCTGCCGATTCCCGAAACTCCCAATGCGACGCGATAGCTGTCAGGATAGATCGAATAACCTTGCAAACCGTAGTAAAGCCGGCCCTGACGTTGTGCAACGATCAGTTGATCATCGTGCTTAGCAAACAGATTCATACCGATGTGCAGATACCCTGCTGCGGTTAAATGGGTAATAGCGAGCAAAAGCATTTCCAGTGCAGTTTCTATGTCAGGTAAGTCTTCCGGATTTATATTTTGTTGCGACTTAAATTTTTCTGGCAGGTGCTGGTAATTTAATAAGTTGATTTGATCCGGGTCGGCCGTTATGATTTTTCCCAGCGTGTATTCAAACTTTTTTACAGTTTGTTTGGGCAATCCATAAATCAATTCCGTTCTTATCGTTTTAAAACCGGCTTGTTGAGCGTCACGGATTGCAAGCAACGTGGCATTCTCTGTCTGAACGCGATGGACGGATTGTTGCACATGATCATCGAAATCCTGAACACCGATAATCGCGCAATTAAAACCTATTTCTTTTAAAGCCTGCATGGATAGATCAGGCATCTGCCGCGAATCGATTTCGATTGAGAACTCACCGTCTTTTATCAGGTTAAAATTTTGTTGGATTGCTTTTAAGATACTGCTTAACTGAGCATCATTAAGCAGCGTCGGTGTGCCTCCTCCGAAATATAGCTGTTCCAGCTTCGGGTCTTCTCTGAAAAACTGCGCTTGTAGTCTTATTTCACGTGATAAGTAATCGAGATAGGTTGATATGCTGTCATTTTTGTCGGCGATGATCTGATTAAATTGACAGTAAAAACATAAAGAACGGCAAAAAGGGATATGCACATATAATGAGATTGGCCGACGGAAGTGCCCCGATTTGCAATTGTTCAGCCAAGTGGAATAGGTGCGCGCATCAAACGTTTCGACAAAATAATCCGTGTCCGGGTACAAACGATAATCAGCATTGTAAACACCGAACCGGCGAATGAGATCGGAGCTGATTTGGAGCAAATCAGTAGATGAATCGGAAAATCGTAGTGGATGCACTGGGAATCTCATTTTATGAAGAACTTTACCCAAAGAAATCTGCATTGATATGCCATCATTGACTGGTTTTCATGGCTAAACATGTCGTGTCGAACGCGATCGATTCAAAAAAGAATATCCACTCTTCCGGCAATATCGTAGAATTATGCTGCGGGTTTGAAGTGTTAATTTTGATTCAGATCAATTAAAGCGTTGAAATGTAATTCTCAATTTGGAAAACACTTTGCTTAACGATACATCGCTACATCATCTCGATATCTCGCACATCCGATCCAGCTGTGCTACTTGCAGTTTGCGCGAGCTTTGTTTGCCTGTCGGTCTTAATGATCAGGAAATTCAGGTTCTGGGTGATGTCGTCAGCTATAAACGGAAAATTCAGCGAGGCGGCTACTTGCATCGTACCGGCTCGCAGTTTCAATCCTTGTTTGCCATTCGCAGCGGATTTTTAAAGACTTGCGTGCTTGAGGAAGATGGACGTCAGCAAGTGACCGGCTTTCACATGAAAGGAGAGCTGTTGGGTTTGGATGCCATCAGTACGGACACTCATACGTGTGATGCGATAGCGCTTGAGGATAGCGAAGTGTGTGAAATTCCCTTCGCCAAGCTGGAAGAGATTAGCCGCACCATCCCTTCTCTCATGCGTCATTTCCATAAAATCATGAGCCGTGAGATTGTCCGGGATCATGGCGTAATGCTGCTACTTGGCAGTATGAAGGCCGAAGAACGTTTGGCATCTTTTCTGCTCAATTTGTCGCGCCGCTTTTTAATGCGCGGTTACTCCGAGTCCGAATTCAATCTCCGCATGACGCGCGAGGAAATTGGCAGCTATCTTGGACTCAAATTAGAAACTGTCAGCCGTGCATTTTCAAAACTGCAAGACGAAAATATCATCACTGTGGATAATAAACACATTCAAATAAACGATATTGCCCGCTTAAGATTGAAAATGGGGAACTCGTCCTGTATCACTTAAAAGTGAATGGCCGCTAAAAAGCCTTAAATCTTTAACGATTGTTATCATATTGTCGCGCTAGAAAAGCGCTCGTCGCACATCCGAATTAATTTCCTGCGTTATTCTGTTCTTCTGTCAACTTGAGTAAGCCAAGGAAAATGCTATATAATGCCGCCATAATTTAACGGTCCATGCGGTAGCGCATGAAACACAAGTTGAATTAAATACACACATTCGCTCTTAATTTTGAATCATTAAAGCGAATGGAGGCTCAATCCATAAGGAGAAATTTATGTCAGTAACTATGCGTCAAATGCTGGAAGCAGGTGTTCATTTTGGTCATCAAACCCGCTTCTGGAATCCAAAAATGGCCCCTTATATCTTCGGTCATCGCAATAAAATTCACATCATCAATCTTGAAAAAACTCTGGTGATGTATGAAGAAGCCATGAAATATGTGCGTCAATTATCAGCAAACAAGGGCGTTATCTTATTTGTCGGCACTAAACGCCAGGCGCGCGACATTGTGCGCGAGGAAGCCCAGCGTTGCGGATCGCCTTACGTAGATCAACGGTGGTTAGGCGGCATGCTGACTAATTTTAAGACCATCAAGCAATCTATCAAGCGTTTACAAGAAATGGAAGTAATGACACAAGATGGAACGCTGGATAAGCTTGTGAAAAAAGAAGCGCTTGATCTTCAGCGCGAATTGGATAAGCTCAATAGCAGTCTGGGTGGCATTAAGGATATGAAAGGATTGCCGGATGCGCTATTTGTCATTGATGTGGGCTATCAAAAAGGCGCAATTACGGAAGCAAGAAAGCTTGGTATTCCGGTTATTGGTGTCGTTGATACTAATCATAATCCCGATAATTTACAGTACATTATCCCTGGAAATGACGATTCGAGCCGGGCAATACGCCTATATGCGCGCGGTGTAGCCGATGCGATTCTGGAAGGACGTAATCAATCGATTCAAGAAATCATTGAAATGAGTGCAGAGGCTGAGCAAAGTTAAGAAATCTGCATTTATTATTTGATAGCTGCCGCATGCGCGGTGGCTATCGGTATTAAATACCATTGAACTGTTTCAAGGTAAGACTTATCAACCTGTGGCGGATTTGTGAAGATTGTTTAATTTGCCATTGAATGTTAAGTAAATTTTAATCTTATCTTGATTAAAATCTATATTCATTCATAAATTAATTTTGTAACTGGAGTAAATATGGCGGAAATTACCGCGAGCATGGTCAAAGAATTGCGTGAAATGACCGGTCTTGGCATGATGGAATGCAAAAAAGCGCTGGCAGAGACTGACGGTGATATGAAAGCGGCAGAAGATCTGTTAAGAATTAAAAGCGGCGCCAAAGCAAGTAAGGCGGCAGGACGAATCGCTGCTGAAGGTGTCATTGGCGCGTATGTTTCGACTGACAGCAAATGCGGCGCACTGGTTGAAGTTAACTGTGAAACGGATTTTGTGGCCAGAAATGAAGATATTATCAATTTTGCCAAAAGCTTGGCCGGGTTGATAGCCACAAAAAATATCACGGATGTTGCAGTATTAAGCGAAGCGGCGCTGCCGGGCGGTGAAACTGTTGAAACGGTTCGTAAAGCGTTGATCATGAAACTGGGTGAAAATATCAGCATCCGCCGCTGCGGACGTCATGAAACACAAGGTCAGCTGGCTTATTACCTTCATGGCACTAAAATTGGTGTAATGATCGATTATACCGGTGGTGATGAAGTGCTAGGCAAGGATCTGGCTATGCACATTGCCGCAAGTAAACCCATGTGCGTTTCCAAAGAGCAAGTATCCGCTGATGTTTTGGCACACGAGCGGCAGATCTTCACGGCACAAGCGGCTGATAGCGGTAAACCGGCGAATATCATTGAAAAAATGGTCGATGGCCGCATTGCAAAGTATCTGGCTGAAATCACTTTGTTAGGTCAGCTTTTTGTCAAGGATCCGGAACAAACCGTAGAAAAATTGCTGGCCAAAAAATCCGCTAAAGTAAACGCGTTTACGATGTTTGTGGTTGGAGAAGGGATAGAAAAGAAATCCGAGAATTTTGCGGAAGAAGTGAAAGCCCAGATGGAACAAGCAAAGTAACACGAGTTATCATCATTTCCAATTAACGATCAATGACCGCTGTTGCCTATAAACGTATTTTACTGAAGCTATCCGGCGAAGCCCTGATGGGTGAAGATAAGTATGGGATCAACCATGCAGTGATGGGCAGAATTGTTGCTGAGATCCAAGAGATCAGTAAATTAGGTGTTGAAATTGCCATTGTGGTTGGCGGCGGAAACATTTTTCGTGGCATGAAGTCCGCCAATGACGGGCTTGAGCGCGTTACCGCGGATTATATGGGTATGTTAGCCACTGTGATGAATGCCCTGGCACTGCAAGACGCCATGAAGCTCGTCGGCTTGGTGCCGCGAATACAGTCTGCTTTACGCATCGAACAAGTCGTGGAACCTTATATTCGCGGACGTGCCATTCGTTATCTGAAAGATGGCAGGGTGGTAATTTTTGCGGCAGGAACCGGCAATCCTTTTTTTACCACTGATACCGCAGCCGCTTTGCGAGGCATGGAAATGAATGCGGATATCATGCTTAAGGCAACCAAGGTGGATGGCATTTATACCAGTGATCCGAAAATTAATCCGGATGCGACGCGCTTTCATCAATTATCTTTTGATGAAGCGATCGCGAAGAATTTACAGGTCATGGATGCAACAGCGCTGACGTTATGCCGGGATCAGAAATTACCGCTCAATGTATTCAGTATTTTCAAGACTGGCGCTCTTAAACGTATAATAACAGGAGAAGATGAAGGAACGTTGGTGACGGTCTGATGCTACGATAGTCGGGTCTTCTGAAATAGATTCAAGAGGGATAGGATATTATGATTGCCGATGTAAAAAAATCCGCTGAACAAAAGATGCAAAAAAGCCTGGAAGCATTGAAAGTGGATTTGAGTAAAGTTAGAAGCGGGCGAGCACACACTGGCATACTGGATCATGTCACAGTCGATTACTATGGCACGCAAACGCCGATCAATCAAGTTGCCAATATCAACTTGATTGATGCGCGCACGATCGGTGTTATCCCTTGGGAAAAGAAAATGGCTAATGCCATTGAAAAAGCTATCCGTGAATCCGATCTGGGTTTAAATCCGATGCCGGTAGGCGAAACTATCCGCGTACCGATGCCGGCGCTTACCGAAGAGCGCCGCCGCGATCTGTTCAAAGTGGTAAAACATGAAGCGGAAGCCGTGCGTGTTGCCATGCGCAATATCCGCCGGGACGCGAATGCGCACCTGAAAGACTTATTAAAGGCTAAAGAAATATCGGAAGACGAAGAGCGCCGCGGGCAAGACGAGATTCAAAAGTTAACCGATCGATATATCTTAGAAATTGATAAGGTTTTACAGATTAAGGAAGCCGAACTGATGGCGGTTTGATATGCCTCAAGGTCCGAGTTCAACCCGAGAAATACCCGAAACAGGTTCAATACCCAAACACATTGCTATTATTATGGATGGTAATGGCCGTTGGGCACAAAGCCGTTATATGCCGCGGATTGCCGGACATAAGCAAGGTGTCGAAACAGTTCGCGGTGTTATTAAAGCCTGTATGGAACGCGGTGTTGCTTTCCTTACATTATTTGCCTTCAGCAGCGAAAACTGGCGGCGGCCTACCGATGAAGTTATGTCTCTGATGCAACTGTTTCTTGGCGCATTGGAGCAAGAAATCACCAAATTGCATGAAAATGGCATCCGTTTTAAAGTCATCGGCGACATATCAAGATTCGATCCTAAAATCGTAGAATTCATTCACCTTGGTGAGCAGCTCACCGCCAACAATACGCGTCTCACATTTACGATTGCGGCCAACTATGGCGGCCGCTGGGATATCATGCAAGCCATGCGCAAAATGATGGCGCAGTCAAAAGATCTGCCGCTTAATTTTGAAGAAGAAAGCTTGGCACAATATCTGTCCATGAGTTATGCACCTGAACCGGATTTATTTATCCGCACCGGCGGTGAGTATCGCATCAGTAATTTTTTACTATGGCAGCTGGCCTATACTGAATTATATTTCATCGATACACTATGGCCGGATTTTGACGAGCATGAGCTTGAACTGGCCATTCAATCTTATCAGCAGCGCGAGCGCCGCTTTGGCCGCACGAGTGAGCAGCTGCAAATGACACTATCCGCCGAAGGATAAAAAGATTACCTTTCATGCTTAAAACCCGCATCCTCACTGCAGTCGTTATTCTTCCCTTGTTTTTATCGGCGCTGTTTTTATTACAAGATATCTTTTGGGTCATCGTAATACTTTCATTGACGATAATCGGATCGCGCGAGTGGAGCCGGTTGGCGGGATTTTCAGTAAGGAATACCATTATTTTTATGCTCCTGACCACATTCGTCGGGGGAGAATTGTTGTTTCAAATGAGTGAATCGTTAAAAGCGAATACTTACTCTCCGGATTTAATCTGGGTTTATATTTTGTCCGCAGCTTTTTGGATCATCAGTGTACCGCCCTATCTGAAACAGCTTTACGCAATAAAAAATCCGCTTATTTTGATGCTGACCGGATGGATACTCTTGTTGCCCACTTGTCTTGCGCTCTATCAATTGCGTGCCATCAGCCCGGAGCTGTTACTGGGTTTTATGGCAACCATCTGGATTTCCGATAGTGCAGCTTATTTCGCTGGAAGATCATTCGGTAAACACAAACTTGCTCCCCAGATTAGCCCGAATAAAACTTGGGAAGGTGTAGCCGGTGCTCTAGTTGCGGTATTACTTTATGGTCTGATCTGGGATTTCTGGTTTATTGAAGAATCCTTAGCGGCGAAATTGATACCATTGCTACTGTTTATGGCGATATTAGGTATTATCGGGGATTTATACGAATCGCTGATGAAACGTCAGGCCGGTGTTAAGGATAGTGGAAATATTTTGCCAGGTCACGGTGGAATTTTGGATCGAATCGATGCTTTGACTTCTTCACTGCCATTTGCCATTTTGGCCTTACTTATTTTTTATTCACCCGCGTCATGAAAACTACCCGTCAAATCACCATACTCGGCTCCACCGGCAGCATCGGAGAGAGCACACTCGATGTTATCGCGCGGCATCCGGATCGCTTTCAAGCGTTCGCATTAACGGCCAATCACAGTGTCGAAAAAATGCTCGCACAATGCCAGCGCTTTCAGCCGCGATACGCGGTCATGCTGGATACAGCCAGCGCTGGGCAATTGGCCGATGCAATCAAAGCAGCCGGTATCCGGACGGAAGTTCTGGCCGGTATCGAATCGCTGGAAAAAGTCGCTTCACATCCTGAAGTGGATGCCGTGATGGCTGCTATTGTGGGCGCTGCCGGCATCCGCCCAACGTTTGCGGCAGCACGAACCGGGAAACTGGTATTGCTGGCCAATAAAGAAACGCTGGTCATGGCCGGGCGTATATTCATGGATCTGGTAAAACAGCACAACGCCACGCTATTGCCGATCGACAGCGAACATAACGCCATCTATCAATCATTGCCGCATCATTTCAATGGCAACTTGGCGGCAGCGGGCATCAGCCGTATTTTACTGACCGCTTCGGGTGGACCATTCCGGCGAGCACCGCTGGAATCACTCGCGAGCGTGACACCGGAGCAAGCCTGTGCGCATCCGAATTGGGATATGGGGCAGAAAATCTCGGTGGATTCCGCCACCATGATGAATAAAGGATTGGAAGTGATCGAGGCGCATTGGCTGTTTGAGGCGCCACCGGAGAAAATCCAGGTGGTGGTTCATCCGCAAAGTGTCATTCATTCCATGGTTGCCTATGTCGATGGCTCGGTCATTGCGCAATTGGGGAATCCGGATATGCGCACACCCATTGCCCATGCGATGGGCTTTCCCGAGCGGATAGAAAGCGGTGTATCGGCTTTGGATATGTTCAAGGTTGCTCACCTGGATTTTGAAGAACCTGATTTTAAGAAATTTCCGTGTTTGGAATTAGCTTACCAAGCACTCGCCGCAGGCGGAAATATGCCCGCAGTGCTCAATGCGGCCAATGAGATCGCAGTGGAATCGTTTCTTAAAAGACGTATGCCATTTACCGCTATCCCGGTCATGATTGCGCATGCCATGAAAACTGTGCGGCAAGAAGAAATGTCGACATTGGATGATGTATTGAAAACAGATACACTGGCCCGTGATGCAGCGCGGAATTGGCTTGCAAACTTGCAATAATCCGCGTAAGAAAATTGTTATAGTGACTAGATTCTATTTTCCTGAATTAATGATAGTATCGCGTATTATTCAATCAGCATCAGCAGTGAAATGATAAGTATCGTGCGGTCACAACCCTCCCTCTACCTGCATCTCTTACGTAATAATCCAATATGTCAATAACCTATACTATCATTTCGTTCATACTGGCCCTGGGTATATTGATTACATTTCATGAGTTTGGCCATTATCTGGTGGCACGCTGGAATGGTGTGAAAGTGCTGCGATTTTGCATTGGATTCGGTCAACCTATTTTCCGCAAGCGCTGGGGAAAAGACCGGACAGAATGGGTGATTGCCGCTATTCCATTGGGTGGCTATGTCAAGATGCTGGATGAAAATGAAGGCAGCGTTGCAGCGGAGGATTTGCCGCGCGCATTCAACCGTCAGCCAGTCGCACGGCGTTTCGCTATCGTAGCTGCCGGCCCTATAGCCAATTTTTTGTTGGCGATTGTTTTATATTGGCTGCTTTTCATTCTCGGTGTTAACGGCATGAAGCCCGTGGTGGGTCCGGTTGAACCCGCTACGGCTGCTGCTCAGGCGCAATTTGTAGAAGGCGAGACCATTGTCAGCATCGAAAACGAGCCGGTCGCCAGCTGGCAGGATGCGCGTTGGGCTTTATTACGCTACGCCATCGATCAATCCGCGAATGTAACGATACAAACCATTAATAAAAATGGCGAAATCAATTTGCGCAAATTGGATCTGAGCCGTGTCGATCCGGATAAGCTCAATGAAAATTTTCCAGGCATGATTGGGCTTACCAGTTATCAACCCATCATCAAACCTGTCATTGGACAAGTCATAGCCGGTGGTGTTGGCAACAAAGCCGGGTTACAGGCAGGCGATGAAATCATCGCTGTCTATGATACGGAAATCCATACTTGGATGGACTTTGTCAAAGAAATACGCGCAAGCCCCGGACGGACACTGGAGCTGGAAATTTTACGCAGCGGCGAAATGATTGCGCTGACTGTTATGCCGGAAACAACGGTTGAAAATGGTAAGCAAGTCGGCAAAATCGGTGTGGCGCCAGTTGTCAATCAGGCTGAGTTTGACGAATTGCTCGTTACCGTCAGTTATTCTCCCGGCAAAGCATTCCAAAAAGCCATCGAGAAGACTTGGGAAACGACCATACTGACATTGCAAATGCTGTCTAAAATGATCACGGGTGACGTTTCACTGAAGAATGTCAGCGGGCCGATCTCTATCGCCGATTATGCCGGGCAATCCGCACAGATGGGATTGGTATCTTATCTCGCTTTTCTGGCATTGATCAGTGTCAGTATCGGTGTTTTAAACTTATTGCCGATCCCGATTCTGGATGGCGGGCACCTTATGTATTATCTGATTGAAATCATCAGAGGCAATCCGCTTCCTGACAAAGCCATCATTATTGGGCAGAAAATTGGCATGGCCATGCTGTTTACTCTGATGACATTTGCCATCTATAACGATATTAACCGGCTCATTACTGGCTAGATAATGAAATTCCAGCATTTTGCCGTTGCAGTTGTCAGCTTCTTTTATGCGTTCTCCTGTTGGGCCAGCGATTCTTTCATTGTCAAAGATATCCGTGTTGAAGGCATACAACGTACCGAAGCCGGCACGGTATTCAGCTATCTGCCGATTAAAGTCGGCGATGCCATGAATGAAGACAAAGCTACCGAGGCGATCAAGGCGCTGTATGCAACCGGTTTTTTCAAGGATGTAAAATTAAAGTCCGAAAACAACATCTTGATCGTTGAAGTTGTAGAGCGGCCGGCGATTGCGCAAATCAGTATCAATGGCGCGAAGGAATTCGAGAAAGACAAGCTGCTTGAAGGATTAAAACAGGCGGGCATATCGGAATCGCGCATTTTCAGCCGCTCATTGCTGGAAAGAGCGGAGCTGGAATTGAAGCGTCAATACATCAGCCGCGGCAAATACGCCGTCAAAATTACCACAACCACAACCCCTCTTGAACGTAACCGTGTGGCGATTAATTTTGACATCAAGGAAGGACGCACAGCTCGAATTAAAAAAATAAGTTTTGTCGGTAATGAAAAATTTCCCGACAAAGAGTTGCGTGGCATATTGGTTCTCAGAAAACCTGATTTACTGAGCTGGTTCACCAAGAATGACCAATATTCAAAGCAGAAACTAGCTGCCGACTTGGAAACGCTGCGCTCTTATTATTTGGATCGAGGCTATCTTGAATTCAATATTGAATCAACGCAAGTATCGATTACGCCGGACTTACGCGACATCTATATCACCGTCAACGTGACAGAAGGCGCGCAATATACCGTCTCCGATATCAAAGTGGCTGGCGATACCATCGTGCCGGAAGAAGAATTGCGTAAACTGATTTTACTCAAAAGCGGCGCGGTATTTGCCCGGCAAAAGCTGACCGAGTCGATCAAATCCATGACTGACCGACTTGGTGACGATGGTTATGCCTTTGCCAATATCAATGCATCGCCGGAAATCGATCATGAAAAACGCCAAGCTGGATTTACATTCTTTGTTGATCCGGGCCGCCGGGTTTATATCCGGAAAATCAACATCACAGGTAACGACCGTACGCGAGACGAAGTGATCCGGCGCGAGTTCCGGCAAATGGAAGGCGCTTGGTATTCCACGAAAAATATCAATCTCTCCAAAATACGTGTGGATCGCTTATTTTTCTTCAACAGCGTCAATGTCGAAACACCTGCCGTACCCAATAAAACAGATCAGGTGGACATTAATGTCAAGGTCGAAGAGAGGCCAACCGGATCTATCATGTTCGGTGCCGGTTATTCGCAACAACAGGGCATTATTCTGAATGGCTCGGTTTCTCAGAACAATATTTTTGGTACCGGTAATTTTTTCAGTCTGGATGTGAATACCGGTCTTATCAATAAAACCTATGCCGCCTCATTCACCAATCCCTATTTTACCGTAGACGGAGTCAGCCTCGGCTTTGATGTTTACAAGCGGGATTTGAATACCCGCCCCTTAACGCAGGTGGGTGCATTTAAAACGGAAACTGTCGGGGCAGGTGTCCGCGTGGGTATACCCATTGCCGAAGGCGACATCGTTTCTTTTGGATTGGCTGCGGAAAATACGCATATCGGTACTTTTGAGGATAGTCCGAGGCGTTACCTGGACTTTGTCAAGGAATTCGGCACTTCGACCAATAATTTTCCATTTACCGTCAGCTGGGCGCGAGACCGCCGTGACAGCGCCATCTGGCCCACTTCCGGTACGACGCATCGATTTTTCGTTGAAGCCAGCGTGCCAGGGGGAGATTTGAATTATTATAAAGTCAGCTACAATCAAAAATGGTATTTTCCCATTACCGATTTCTTCACTTTGATGCTAAATGGCGAAGCCGGTTACGGTGACGGATATACCGGAAATTCATTGCCGTTCTTCAAAAACTTTTTTGCTGGCGGTAATAACTCCGTCAGGGGATATAATTTGAACTCTTTGGGTCCTCGCGATCAGTTTACAAATACTTCAAACAGCAATTCAATCTTGTTCGCCGTTGGCGCCAGCAAGCGTGTTGTGGGTAATATCGAACTGATGTTTCCGGTTCCCTTTATGAAGGACGATCGATCGTTGCGCCTGAGCACATTCCTGGACGGTGGTACCACATTCAATAAATTCGGCGATCTGAATAATTTTATGCGTTACTCGGCCGGACTGGCGCTTACCTGGGTCTCGCCGATGGGACCATTGAAGGTCAGTATTGCAGAACCATTAAATGATCAACCCGGCGATAATTTGCAAAGATTCCAGTTCATGTTCGGGCAACAATTCTGATTTAGTTGAGATTCCGATAGTGTATATGTTGAAGCAACAAATCAATCAACAGCGGCGCAATTGGGTTATGGCGGTAACTGCCGCGGCCATTGCCTGCGGACTCACGGTTGCGGTTGCTTTTGCTGGCGATATCAAAATCGGCGTAGTAAATACCGAAAAAATTCTGCGCGAATCCGCGCCAGCGATCCAAGCGCAGAAAAAAATCGAGCAGGAATTCGTGCCGCGTGACGAAGAAATCAAGAAAATGGCTTTGGAAGCCAAGAACCTGCAAGAAAAGCTCGAGAAAGACAGCATGAAGATGGAAGAAACCGAGCGGCGCAACCTGGAAAGAAACCTCGCGAATCTGAGCCGAGAATATCAACGCGCGCAGCGCCAAATGCGCGAAGATCTGAGCGTGAGGCAGAATGAAGAATACAGCGTCATCCTGGAGCGCACCAATCGCGCTATCAGCAAAATCGCCGAAGCGGAAAACTATGATCTGATATTACAATTGCAAGACTCGGTTTATAGAAGCCAGCGCATCGATATCACGGATAAAGTGATTAAAACGCTCGACAAGGAATAACCAGTCAATTCAGTCAATGCTGATCGCGTCCCAAGGGCTAAAAAGGAAAATAAAATGAGCACCATGAATATTCACGAAATCTTAAAATACTTACCGCACCGCTACCCGATTTTACTGGTAGACCGGGTCATTTCATATGAAGCGGGCAAGGATATCGTCGCATTAAAAAATGTTTCCATTAACGAACCGTTCTTTTCCGGACATTTCCCGCATCATCCCGTCATGCCCGGTGTTTTGATTGTCGAAGCATTAGCGCAAGCTGCCGCGATTCTGACTCTAAGAACCGAAGACACGGTTAACAGAGAAGACACGGTGTACTATTTTGTCGGTATCGACGGCGTCCGTTTCAAGAAACCGGTTATCGCCGGTGATCAGTTAATCCTCAAAGTCGCCATCGAACGGCAAATCAAAGGATTGTGGAAGTATTCGGCGCGCGCCGAAGTCGATGGGCAGCTCGTGACGGAAGCCGAACTGATGTGCACCTCCAGAAGTGTCTAGGATCCAATCCTATCGATTGAAATAGAGATTGGCAGCGGGAGAACTGAAGCATCGTAACGCCATGTGTCAATGAGCTGATTTGCGGCGTCGACGAAGCTGGGCGGGGACCCCTTGCCGGACCCGTTTATGCAGCCTGTGTGGTACTGAAAGCCGATTACCCAATCACTGGACTAGCCGATTCTAAAAAGCTCAGTGAAAACAAGCGCGATGCGCTTGCAATCATGATCAAACAACATGCTGCCGCATGGGCCGTGGCATCGGCTACAGTCGAAGAAATCGATCAGCTCAACATCCTGCAAGCAAGCCTATTGGCTATGCAACGTGCCGTGAAAAGTCTGCCGTTTGTGCCTGATATCGCGCTCGTCGATGGCAATCAAAGTCCGCGCTTGCTATGTCCGGTGCGCACCATCATCCGAGGTGACAGTCTGATACCCGCTATTTCAGCCGCTTCCATTCTAGCCAAAACTGCACGTGATGCAGAAATGAAGCGATTGCATCAGCTTTATCCATGTTATGGCTTTGATAAGCACAAAGGCTATGGAACCAAAGCGCATTTGGCTGCACTGCAAGAATATGGCGCTTGTAAAATACACCGGCAAAGTTTTGCGCCGGTCAATGCCTTAAACCTGCGATGATTATTGAATCACCACGATGATTTTCATACCGCACCATCTTTTAAAACGACGTAGGATGTGCTGAGCGCAGTGAAGCGCATCACTCGTAATGGATGCCCCTCTCTACCGCGCCGTAAGGTAAATCACAATACCATTGCGCAAGCTTGGCGTTTTGCAGGAAATTACCGGACAGAGACCCATATCACGTGTTCATTTGCGCCCGCTATAGCCGAGATTCGCTCAGTTTGTTCTTCAACAATGTTATGATTTGCTCCTGAATATGAACCCATCGCTGGAGAAATCATGCGTGACTCAGAACCTCAATCCGGTTTGAATTTTAATTTCATCGTGCCAATTGCCATGTTGGCTGTTTTATTGCTGGTGCCTTTTTCGATCAACGCGGTGTTGCATAAGTTGTCGGCTAAAAGGATACATAACCCGGTGATCATGAAATTGCCGCTGGATAGCACGGTGATTACGATTCCGTCCGAGGTGAAACAATATGAGCCGTTCGAGGTGGCGGTCAATCTGGGAACAAAACATCTTGCCAAGTTTTTAAATGAAATTGTAGCGACGGCGTCCGAAGGGACTTCGATACATGGAATTCGCGGTGTCGTGTCACCCAATATGAAGGCTGAGATCGCTGGTGATGATTTTGAAATTGACAGATTGGGCGCGCAGGATCCGGTTTCGGATTATGGCGGTACGGCCAAATGGCGCTGGCGTGTGACGCCGGAATCATCCGGAGAGCAGGTTCTGAAGTTTCAGCTGCATATAGTGACGCAAGATAATGCGCAAACAGACACTAAAGTGCTGGGTCTCGCCGAAGCGAATTTTTCCGTCCAAGCGAATATGTCGGAGTGGATGAAACGGAATGGAATCTGGGTTGCGTTGCTGCTAGCGGTACTTGCAGCGGCCTTTTATGGTTTACGGCGGCGTTACGCGCGTTAGTTACCTATCTGATTTGTATTGAGAATTATAGTAATCGTGTTGAATGATTTTTCCAGGGTGCTTGAAAAAAAATAATTGATCCTTATATCAGGTTTGAAAGTGTATTTTTTGTAACTGTGAAAACGCTGCATTAAATGTAGAGCAATTTGAGATTGAATGAGGCGTTGATGTTGAACTTACACAATGTGCTTTTTTAATTGATAAGGAGAAATTGAGTATGGCTATTACACGTTATGAACCTTGGGGATTGTTAAGTCAACTGCAAAGAGAATTGGAACGCAGCGTCGCTGAGGGTTCTACCGCAACGGCGGAGTGGTCTCCTGCGGTGGATATTAGGGAAGAAGCGGATAAATTTGTTATTCATGCGGATATTCCCGGGGTAAAACCGGAAGAAATCGATATCAGCATGGAAGATGGCGTACTCACCATCAGAGGTGAGAAAAAATCGGAAAGTAAAACCGAAAAAGAAGGCTACAAGCGCGTTGAGCGTACCTACGGTTCCTTCTACCGCCGCTTTAGTCTGCCGGATACCGCTAACGCTGAAGCGATTTCCGCATCGTCAAAACACGGTGTGCTGGAGGTGGTTATACCGAAGCGTGAAGCTGTGCAACCGAAGAAAATTAACGTCACCGCTGCGGCTGAGTAATGCAGTCTTTTTAACGCGCAGGGATGCGAAATGGAGCCTTCGGGCTCCATTTTTATTACACCTGTTTTTGCCAAGCGGGCCAAAGCATGACAAAATTGCCCCCCTTGGTTTATTGAGAAATGCAAAATCAATAACTTGATTAATCCCGCAATCGTTTTTATCCACATTAAACTTCACTGATGCCGCTTATTACACTGGAAAATGCCTGCCTGGCTTTTGGCCACCATGCTTTGCTTGATCATGCCAACTTGCAGCTCAACCCAGGCGAGCGTGCCG
The DNA here is from genome assembly GCA_002083595.1 of Proteobacteria bacterium ST_bin16. Classification (GTDB taxonomy): domain Bacteria; phylum Pseudomonadota; class Gammaproteobacteria; order Burkholderiales; family Nitrosomonadaceae; genus Nitrosomonas. Next base: position 15,688 of record MSXT01000057.1, read on the forward strand.
GTTTGATCGGTAGAAACGGCGGCGGTAAATCAAGCTTACTGCGATCGTTGGCTGGCGAGATTAAACTCGATGACGGCCGGCTCTGGCGTGCGCCCAATTTAAAGCTGGCGTATGTGCCGCAAGAACCGCTGTTGAATCCCGCCAATACGGTATATCAAGAAGTTTCCACGGGTTTGGGCAATATCAGTCAGATTCTGCTGGATTATCATGCCGTTTCACATGCGTTAAGCGAAACACCGGAAAATACCGAAGCATTGCTGATCCGTCTGCAAGATTTGCAAGGCGCTTTGGAAGCTGACGGCGGATGGAACCTGCAAGCAAAAATAGAAACCGTGATCGATAAACTGAATTTGCCTGCGGATACCTTGATTGATCATCTCTCCGGCGGCTTAAAAAAGCGCGTGGCATTGGCCCGTGCGCTAGTGATATCGCCGGATGTACTGCTACTGGATGAACCGACCAATCATCTGGATTTTTCTTCTATTGAATGGTTGGAAGGATTGCTGCGGGATTTTTCCGGTAGCGTTCTGTTTATCACGCATGACCGCCGTTTTCTCGATAACGTGGCGACCAGAATTATTGAGCTGGATCGCGGAAATTTGCAGACTTTCTCCGGCAATTTCTCCGATTACCAGCGCCAGAAAGCGGAAATGCTCGAAGTCGAGGCGATACATAACCGGAAATTCGATAAATTCCTGGCGCAGGAAGAAGTCTGGATACGCAAAGGAATCGAAGCGCGGCGTACGCGTAATGAAGGCAGGGTGCGAAGACTGGAGGCCTTGCGGCTGGAGCGCGCAGCGCGCCGGGACAAGGTTGGAAAGGCTAATATCAATGTCGACGCGGGTGAGCGTTCGGGTAAGCTGGTTGCTGAGCTGGAGCACGTCAATAAAAGCTATGGTGATAAAGCGATTATCAAGGATTTCTCCTGCCGCATTATGCGCGGTGACCGGGTGGGATTGCTGGGCCCGAATGGTGCTGGAAAATCGACGTTGTTAAAATTGATTCTGGGTGAATTGCAACCCGATTCCGGCAACCTTCAGCAAGGAACCAAGCTGTCGGTTGCTTACTTCGATCAGATGCGCGAGCAGCTCAATGAAGAAATGGTTCTGACGGATACCATCAGCCCGGGTTCCGATTTTGTTGAGATTAACGGTAAACGCAAGCATGTCATCAGTTATCTGGAGGATTTCTTGTTTCCTCCGGAACGCGCCCGTTCGCCTGTCAAATCACTTTCAGGCGGTGAACGCAATCGTTTGTTGCTGGCGCGATTATTTACCCGACCTGCCAATGTGCTGGTACTGGATGAACCCACTAACGATCTGGATATAGAAACATTGGAATTGTTGGAAGCCCTGTTGCAAGACTATTCCGGCACGTTGTTTTTGGTCAGTCATGACCGGGAATTTTTAGATAATGTCGTTACACAAGTAATTGCATTTGAAGGAAATGGAAAATTATGTGAATATATTGGCGGTTATGAAGATTGGATACGTGCAAAACAGTTTGAAGATAATAGCAATCAGCAAAAAACAGTATCGAAGCAGCCGGAAACCTCACCAACCAGTAGTTCTACAGCGGCAAAGCCTGCTCGAACTAAAAAATTGAGTTATCAGGAAGCACGTGAGCTTGAAGCATTACCTGGTAAAATTGATATGTTGGAACGGGAGCAGGCCAAGATTACTTTACGCTTGAACGAACCAACAATTTATCGTGATCACCCAGACGAAGTAAAAGCATTACAAACACGCTTAGCGGCGATTGAAAAAGAATTGACAGACTGCCTTGCAAAATGGGAAGAATTGGAGTCGAAATCTACTGCAAAAATGTAGCTCCGGCAACAAATTTCCCCATAAACAACATGGACATGCTTACACTTATTCATTGACCAAATCGGGCGCATCGTTTAAAGTTCAACTTTTGAGAGAAGGAGGCTTACATGAAACAAAAATCGATTATGAATTTATTACTTGCCTTGGGCATGTTCTTGGCATTTTCGGGAGCAACTCAAGCAGCTGGAGACGCAGCGGCAGCAAAAGACAAGTTATCAATGTGTGAAGGTTGTCACGGAATTCCAGGTTATAAAACAGCTTTTCCTAGCGCTTATCATGTTCCCAAACTGGGCGGACAACATGCAGAATATATCATTAAAGCGTTGGAAGGTTATAAAAGTGGTTCACGTAGCCATCCTACCATGACGGCCTTAGCTAAGACATTGTCTCAACAAGATATCGAAGATCTTGCTGCATATTATTCTAAAAATTAACTGAGTCATTCACGCAAGGAACGAATTATGAAGAATTATTTAATTGCCGCATTAAGCGGAGCAGCGTTGATATTATCAAGTCAAGTAATGGCTGCTGATATTGAAGCAGGTAAAAGTAAAGCAGCTGAAGTTTGTGCTTCCTGTCATGGTGTTGACGGTAATAGCCCGGCACCAAATTTCCCCAAAATTGGCGGACAATACAGAACTTACATCGCAAAAGCATTGAAAGACTATAAATCCGGCACTCGCAATGATCCTATCATGGCGGGAATGACTGCCAATTTGTCACCGGCCGATATTGAAAACCTGGCTTTCTATTATTCCAGCCAGGCAGGTAGTCTGAATTCAAACAAATAATATTTATTTGAACTGACAACGAATTCAAAAGCGGGATAAATACCAGTCGATGGTTTTATCCCGTTTTCATTTTAATTGACCGAACCCAGCTGTTTATCCAAACAATCGAAATAGATGCCGGCATCCGGCATGGACTGCGTACGCTGCGCTTGCCATATCATTTCTGCCAGGCATTCCATCGTCTGATGTGCCGCAACGTGTTCACTTCCGCAATGCTTCTGTAGACGCGCAAATCGCTCGCAAATTCCAACTGGTTGATTAATGGACAACTGTTCTTTGATCGCTACGTGCATGCTCATGTGCAGGAATGGATTCGTATCGCCCATTTCCGGTGAGTAATCCTTATCCAAATAGCGCTCGGGGTCGCTGAGAATGTCATGGTATTCCGGGTGCAGCAGTATGATCTCGAGCGCGATCGTTTCGATACCGGATAATATTTCCCGCTGGCGGTACTTACGCCATGTGTCGAAAAATAATTGCCGCGCTTGTTCTCTCGATGGTTTAAACATAAATAGTGTGATTAGAGTGCAAAATTTTTGTCTTTGAATTCACATAAATGATTGATCGTGCAAATTGCACAGGCCGGTTTTCTGGCTTTGCAAACATACCGGCCATGAAGGATCAGCCAATGGTGTGCATCATGGCGAAATTCCTTCGGTACTGCTTTGAGCAGCTTTAATTCGACTTCCAGAACATTTTTACCAGGTGCTAGTCTAGTACGATTCGAAACCCGGAAAATATGCGTATCCACTGCGATGGTGGGTTCGCCAAATGCGGTGTTCAGAATGACATTGGCAGTTTTACGTCCGACCCCGGGTAATGCTTCCAGTTGTTCGCGCGTACGCGGTACCTCGCTGTGATGATGCTGGATCAGCAATTGGCAGGTTGCCAGAATATTTTTCGCCTTGGTTTTATATAGCCCGATGCTTTTGATACATTCAAGCAAACCCGTTTCACCCAAAGCAAGAATTTTTTCCGGCGTATTGGCATGAGGAAATAATTTCCGTGTTGCCAGATTCACGCTCTTGTCGGTAGCTTGCGCCGATAAAATAACCGCGATCAGCAGTTCAAAAGGAGAATCATATTCCAGCTCGGTAGTTGGATGCGGATTGGTTGATTGCAAACGAGTAAAGATTTCGTGCCGCTTGGCTGAATTCATGTCATTTCACCGGCGGCCGGTTATTATCAGTCCGGGCACGGATGGCCATGGCACGTTTTAAGGCTGCTTGCACGATGGCATTCTTACGTTCTTCCGCTGCAGTTGGGATTATTTCCGGTTGTGCGATGGCTTTAGTGACTGCTTTGGGGCTGGCTTGTTTTGCTTTTGCTAACCGCTGCAATCTGAAGCGATACCGTGAGCGCGCGTTATCGGCGGCTTGTTTCTGCCGTATGCCATCGGTCTTCTCGGCAACGGATACCAGGCTAATACAATCCATGGGGCAAGGCGCGATGCATAACTCGCAGCCGGTGCATTCTGCGGCGATGACTGTGTGCATTTGTTTGCCAGCTCCAACAATGGCATCAACAGGACAAACCCGGGTACAGAACGTGCAGCCGATGCACAACTGCTCGTCGATCCTGGCAACAACTTTACCGGGCCGGGGAAGGCCATGCGACGTGTTCAACGGTTTGGGTGGAACACCCAATAATTGCGCCAATTTCCTGATACCTTCCTGATCGCCGGGCGGACATTGATTAATATCCGCGCGACCTTCGGCTATCGCTTCCGCGTAAGGCCTGCAGCCCGGAAAGCCGCATTTTCCGCATTGCGTTTGCGGCAATAGCGCGTCGATTTCTTCTACCAACAATTGATTCATGCTAATTCGATTCTTTTGCGTGATTAGCACAGATCGCCCGTGCAATTTCCTTAACCAAATCCGGGCCACGATAAATCAAGCCGGTATAGAGCTGTACCAAGCTTGCGCCCGCCGCCAGCTTGTCTTGCGCGTCATGCGCCGACAAGATGCCGCCGACGCCGATAACCGGTATGGCGCCATGCAGTTCACTGTGCAGTTGCTGAATAACCGCTGTAGCGCGTTGCGTCAACGGGGCGCCGCTCAATCCACCGCTTTCCTGTGCGGCTGGCAAGTGCTCGATGCCTGTCCGTGCAATCGTAGTATTGGTGGCAATCACCCCGTCGATGCGATGTTTTATCAGCAGTGCGGCAATCGAATGGATCTGTGTTTCGTCCAGATCGGGGGCGATTTTGACCACCATCGGCACATATTTTCCATGAATTTGCGCCAGCTTGGCTTGTTCCGACTTTAATTGCTCAAGTAACCGGTCGAGTGCATCGGCGCTTTGCAACTGCCGCAAATTCTGTGTGTTGGGCGATGAGATATTGACCGTCACGTAACTGGCATACGGGTAAACCTTCTGTAAACCGATTCGATAATCGTCGACCGCATTTTCCAGCGGGGTATCGAAATTCTTACCGATATTGATACCGAGTATGCCGCGATAAGCTGAATGTCTGACGTTTTCAACCAATTGATCGACGCCATGATTATTGAAACCCAGCCGATTGATGATTGCACTGGCTTCGGGAATACGAAAAATCCGCGGCGCCGGATTTCCCGGTTGCGGCCGTGGCGTGACAGTGCCGATCTCGATAAAGCCAAATCCCAGCATGGCGAGCGCATCCAAATATTCGCCATTTTTGTCCAACCCGGCGGCAAGCCCGACCGGATTGGGAAAATTTAATCCCATGACAGTGCGGGACGGACAAGCGATGACGGCAGGCGTTAATAAACCTAATTTTTTGGCCAGCGCAATGCCATTGAACGTGACGCGATGTGCAGATTCGGGATCAAGCTTAAAAAGGAGCGGGCGAAGAAGTGTGTAGAACATGCCGGGTTTTATTTTGAAGGGTTGCCGATTTGAGCCGATTTTACGAAAGAATGCTGCTATCCAGCAAAACCCACTGATTGTTAATCAAGATTTCAAGCGGTTGAAAATTGGCTTTATAACGCATTTTCCGGTTTTCTTTGATCCAGTAGCCCAGATAAAGATACTCCAAATGATGCTCCCGGCACTGTTCAATCTGCCATAGGATGTTGTAAGTCCCAAAGCTCGCCTGAGCGACCTCGGCATCGTAGAAAGTATAAACCGACGATAGGCCATCCGGCAGCACATCGATAATACTGACCATGCGCAATTGCTCCTTGTCATGGAACTCGACCAATTTGGAATTCACATGACTCTGCAATAGAAAATTGTGATACTGCTCGCGGCAATCATTATCCATGCCACCGCCAAAATGGCGATTGGTCTGATAGCGTTGATAAAGCGCGTAATGCGCCGGTTTGTAATGCAATGGATGCACGGTGGCGGATAAATGCTGATGTTGTTTCCAGGCACGGCGCTGTGCGCGCTTAGGCACAAAGTCGGTTACCTTGACCCTTACGGAAAGACAAGCATGACAATGTTCGCAGCATGGCCGGTAGGTATAATGGCCGCTGCGGCGGAAACCGGCTTGTACCAATTTTCCATAAGCTTGCGCATCGATATGATGTTCCGGTGTGACCACCTCGGAGCAAGCGAGCTTGCCGGGCAAGTAACTGCATGAATAAGGATTGGTGGTATGAAATTTAAGCACGGGTATCTTTCATTATTCGATTGGAATGCGATCAAAATTCCATGTGTTGCCGGGCTCGATTCCGGTTATTAAGTCATCCAATGTTTGACTGAATTCCGTTCGTGAAATTTCCCGCGCACCCAAAGACGCCAGGTGGCTGGTTCTGACCTGGCAATCAATCAAGCCAAATTCCCAATATTGTAGCTGCTTTACCAGGTGTACGAAGGCGATTTTTGATGCATCCGGCTGGCGCGAGAACATCGATTCGCCAAAAAACACTTTTCCTAGCGCAACACCATAAAGCCCGCCGATGAGTTCACCATTGACCCAGGTTTCCACGGAGTGTGCCAGCCCCATTTTGTGAAGCGCGCTATAAGCGGCCACCATTTGCGGGTGTATCCAAGTACCTGCTTGATCTCCGCGCGGCGCGGCACAGGCTTGCATGACCTGGGTAAAACTGCGGTCCGTGCAAATGTGGTAATGGTCTTTTTTCAGCGTCTTGCGTAATGACCGGGAGATCTTTAATTCGGCAGGAAACAGCACCATTCGGGGATCCGGACTCCACCAAAGGATTGGATCGTCTTCATTGAACCAGGGAAAAATGCCCTTGCAATAAGCCGCAAGCAAGCGTTGCGGTGATAGATCTCCTCCCACAGCCAATAACCCGTTGGGCTCGGTAAGCGCATTTTCCACGGGTGGAAACGGTGTAAAAGAGTTCATTTTGGGAATAATTTCTCTATCTATTTAATTCAGCAGTGATTTTATCAAATCGTTGTTTGGGAAAATATGTGACATATATCCCGAAGCAATACAGTGCACGTCATTTAGTCAAATATCCCATTGAATATGGATAAATGTCCCGATTTTGGGGCTGTTTTAAATCAAGCACTTCTGCTGCAAGCAGCAAAGTATTAACGGCGTTCTTCATTGAGGTTGATGCAGATCAATGTATCTGTATATCTTTTTTTTTATGCTGTCGCGGTTGAAGTCAGTTGCTAATAAAAAAACCAACCCTCTGAAGGAGAATTTTATGAAGTATTTATCATGTAATAAAAAATTAACCGTCAATCTTCTTGCCGGTTCGCTTTTAGCCGCTAGTGCGATGGCTGCGCCTCAAGCCGTGGCAGGTGATGCAGCTGCTGAGCGTATTAGGCAATTAGAACAAAGCTTGCAGGCCATTCAAGTTGAATTACAAAGAATGAAATCTGAATCCGCTCAGGCTGCACAAAAGGTTAAAAGTATAGAACAAACCGCTACTCAGACAGAAAAGAAAATAAATAGTCTTGAAGAGAGAAAGGATGCATTGGCAGAAAAAGTAGATCCTCTAACGCAACGGATCGGTTCAGATATCACAGAAAAAACTCGTATGCTGCACTTCCGTGGTGGTTTTACACACCAAATGAATCAGCGTAACGGCTCAAGCATACAAAGTATTGTCGCGCCGATTGGAGCTCAAGATCAGGCTGGTCAAGATGGATGGTATGTGGGTGCAGGTATTGATTGGGGATTGACCAGAGATATGTGGGGGTTTATGCCAAAAACGACTGTCTTTGCGGAATTGATGTTTGAATATAAACAATTTGGCAACCATGTCCAGGGCAACGCGCTGGCAAATGCGCCTACTATGTTAGTGGGCGCTCCGCAGAATCCGATTAATGTAACAGTCAGTCAGTTCACTTTAACAGCATCTCCTAAAATCAAATTTTTTGAAGGCTCTAAAATTAGACCTTGGATTATTCCTGCAGGTTTAGCGATTCATGTTATGAGTCCAACGTCTGAAGCCATTACGTATTTAGCGCCAGGCATCCAGTTTGGCGCAGGTGTTGATTACAATATTTGGAAAGATTTCTTTATCGGTATTGATGGCCGCTATCAATTGGTTAATAAGACAGATGGTGTTAATTTGAGCGGCATGACTGCGGGTGGTTACATTGGAATCGGCTTTTAAAGCATAGTTCATCTTTCTCTTTATTGCTCCGTACGCAGCAGCCAGAAGATTATCAGCGCGTAACGAAGCCTTGGCACCTCGCTATTTTTTAGTGAGGTGTTTTTTTATGCGCATTTCCGGAGTGCTGGCGAGCTTGCATGCTGCCTATGATTTAACGTGCTGGTGTTTTGATGGAAATATACCCGGTAGGCTTGTTGCCAGTCGATTCTAGTTCGATTCGGTTGGCAAGCAATATGCTGACGCATGACACATAGCCGTTGGATACATTTATTTTATATCAAGATGATAAAGCCCAACTGCCAGCTTAAGCTGGCAGTTGGGCTTTATAGTGACGATTAAGATTAATGTCCTACAGGATTCCGCTGTGCAGCTGTTAAACCGCTTTTCCATACATCCGGCAGGTTTTGCACCCAGCCGTTGTAGACATTCGGTACAGCCAGAACTCCCTGTCCGCCGAATCCAGGCAAGCTGCTCACAGTGTCATCCTTGGCGGTGCTTGGAGTATCCACCAGAGAAACATAGCCAGCAATATGCGCATCGCTGATATCGCCATTATTGTCCGGATCGATATCAACCACCGTCAGCCGGTTACCGAATTTGGTGGTAACGTAAGCGTAGTAACCGCCACCTTCTTTCGCACCAAAGTTGGCGCCATGGCAACCCGGATCGCAAGGCAACATTTTGACGATTTTGTCAGTCTTGGTATCGACGATGACAATCTGTCCGCCAGTAGCAGCGATTACGACGGCCTTACCATCCGGAGATACCGGTGATTGAATCGGCAGAACACCCACTGCTATCGCTCCGTTGCCATCATTGTCGGCAAAACTGCCATCGATAGGATTGTAATCCGCAATCAAATTGATGGTTTTCAACAACGCGCCGTTTGCGCCATCAACAACCGATAGCGAATGATGCAACAGGTTGGCTGCGTAGATTTTGCTGGAATCCGGCATCATACCGATGGCGATCGGATGAGCGCCCGGGGCATTATTTCCCGTTGGGGTACGTGCATGGATTCCGCCAGTAGCACCATAAATACCGATATCATTGGTGTTGATGTTCGGTGTCACAATCTTGGTGCCATCAGCGCTTACCCAATGACCGTGCGGATTAGCTGAGGTATGACCATGCGCCTGAGTCGGCAACATTTTGCTGACAGTGGTGGTGCCGGCAGGAATGATCGCAACACCGTTCTCGCCGTTGATCGCGATGGTAAGATCATCGTTGGTAGGCAGCGTCACTACATGCGACGGCGTATTACCAACGGTGATGTTTTTGATCAAGGCGCCTGTTTCACGGTTAATCATCGATAACTTGGTATCGAACCACTGGGTTTGATAAATCACCGATTGATCGCGATTGGTCCACATGTTATGCGGGTTGTTGTTGTTGATTTCCGGCAATGCAACCTTCCGTTTAACCGTCCAGTTGGTGGTATCTACCACTGTCGTGGTGCCGGGTTTGTATTTTCCGGCAGTTTTTTCAAATTGCGTATTAACCCACACTTCCCCAACACCGGGTTTTTCGGGTGCTGCGCCAACAGCTAAAGGCGCATCGATCACATTCAGTGCGGATAACGCTAAGGCTAAACCGCCGTCTTCAATGTTTCCAAACGGGGCGCCGGAAATTCTAACCGGTAAAGTTGGAAATTTTAAGTTCCAGACACCGGTGGAATAATCCTGCCAATTGCTGGGTGAGGTAGCCACGAAGAACGTTCTTAATAAACGAACGGCCAGATCGCTGCTGGTAGGTAATCCAGCAATGCCGGTAACCAGGTCGATCTTATAATCCATTGCCGGGTTACCTAAATCGAGTCCTTCGGTTTCCGGATCATCGACAATCACCGCACCGAACATGTA